>CAUJKI010000506.1 GCA_963205015.1 Pseudomonadota bacterium | reverse complement strand
GCCGAAAGCATCTCGAGGCCGTCGAGACGGCTTCCCTGGAGCCAGATGTCCAGAATGATGAGATGGGGACGGCGTTCCTCGATGGCCTTGAGCCCTTCGTCGGCATCGCGCGCCATCCGGGTGCCGTGGCCCTCGTCCTCGAGGATGCCCGATACGAGCTCACGGATGTCCGCCTCGTCATCGACGATAAGTATGTCGGCTGCCATCGGTTCTTCCCTCGAACTTAGTTGGTCAATGCTGTCTGGCGCTGGCGCAGCGCGTCGGGCTGCTCCGTCGCCGAAGTCTGATGGTCCGTGCTCGCCGCTGGGCGGCTCAGTGGTAGCGTGATGGAGACACGAGCGCCAGCCTGCACGCCATCTGGCCCGGCCGGTGCGTCGTCCAGGGCGAGCACGCCCCCGTGCTGCTCCACGATCTTCTGCACGATCGCGAGACCGAGGCCTGTGCCTTTACGGCCTTTAGTCGTCACGTAGGGTTCGAGCAGGCGCGAGCGGTTCTGTTTCGGCAGGCCCGGGCCGTTGTCGATGACGTCGATGGTCACGCGCTCGCCATCCCTGGCGACGATGGCGCGCACGCGGCCGCGGAAACCCTCCGGCGCGTCCGGTGCCTCAGCCCGCGCCTGCACGGCCTCGGTGGCGTTCTTGACCAGATTGGTGAGTGCCTGCGCGAGCAGGCGCCCGTCGCACGGAATGACGACCGGCTCCGACGGCAGGTTCATCTCGTAGGTGATCGCGGCGTGGGACTCGCGATACTGGATCATGGGCTCCTGCACGACCTCGCGGATATCCTGCGGCGCAAACGAGGGCTGCGGCACGCGCGCAAACGCCGCGAACTCGTCGACCATCGTCTTGATGTCCCCGACCTGACGGACAATCGTGTCGGTCAGCTTCTCGAAGGTCTCGCGATCCTCGTTGATGACGCGGCCATATTTGCGGCGAATGCGCTCGGCGGAGAGCTGGATCGGCGTCAGCGGATTCTTGATCTCGTGGGCGATGCGGCGAGCGACATCACCCCAGGCCGAAGTGCGCTGCGCCGCGATCAGCTCGGTGATGTCGTCGAAAGTGACGACGCTGCCCTGGTCGCTGCCCTCGCCCTGCGCCTGCTCCTTGGTCATCTGCACCGCGAAGACGCGCTCCTCGTCGCCGACCATCATAGCGACCTGACCATGCGCGCGGCCCTTGCCGTGCACGTGCTCCGCCGCGGCCGTGCAGTGCTGTCCAAGGGCCGGGATCGCCTCGGCGATCGGGCGGCCGAGAAGATCGTCGGCGTTGATGCCAAGCAGACGCTCGGCGGAAGGATTGGCAATGCGGATGATGCCCGCGGCATCGAGCCCGATCACACCCGCACTGACGCCCGACAGCATCGCTTCCATGAAGCGGCGGCGCTCGTCGAGCGCGCTGCGCTGACGATGAAGCTCGCGCGTCATGAGGTTGAAGTCGTTCGAGAGGCGGCGCAGATCGCCCTCGCCGCGATAGAGCGGCAGCTCGACGCTCAAGTCGCCCGTGGCGACCTGCTGAGCGGCGCGGATCAGGCGGCGGATCGGGGCCACGAGCTGGCTCGCGAACCACAGGCCCACCCAGATGGCGGCCAGCACGCCGGTCAGCGACAGCATGAAGTACATGAGGCCATGCACGAGCTTGAGGCCGCCGCGGGCCTGCAGCAGCCGTTCGTACTCGGCGACGCCGGCCTCCGTGCGCCGCAAATGCCCGACGACGCGCGGGCTGACGCGGCGCGCGCCGTAGAGATAGTGGCCGGGGTAGCGCGTGAGCTTCGTCACGGCAGCAATGCGATTGTTCTCAGTCGGCATGAGCAGCGGAACGTGACCAGCTTCCGCCTGGGTGATGATCTCGGCGCCGGGCGGCTCGTAAGAGACGCCCCCATTCATCTCCGTCGAGAAGACGACATTCCCCTTGGCATCGATCACCGAGACGAGCGTCAGGTCACGCAGGCCGGCCTGTGCGAGCACGAGATTGCGCCATGCCTGATCTTTGCCCGGATCCACCGTCGTGGGCTCCGTCGCATCGTCGAGGTCCTTGGCCATGTTGACGATGTCGGTGCGGATCACCTGGCCATGCTCGGCCACGTAGGCGCGCGCGACATCGAGCGAGTTGGCGACGATCGTCCGCGTGCGCGAAGCAAACCAGTTGTCGAGCGAGCGGGAGAAGGTGGTGGTTGCGGCGAGCGCAAGCAGCAGTGCCGGCAGCGCCGAAATCAGCGTGAACAGCAGGACGATCCGGATGTGCACCCGAGCGCCGGCAACCCGCGTACGCCAGGCACGCCAGAGCCCATACGCCTGCGCGCCGATCACCGCCAGCATGGCAATAATGACGGCCACGTTGACCATCAGAACCAGCAGAACGACGTCGTTGCGCGGCGGGATCGGCGTGAGGCCGGTGAGAATGAGATAGGTCGCGAGGCCCGACACGAGCGAGAGCACGACGATCGCGAGACCGAACCAGAAGGCACGCGGGCTCGATCCCGGCAGCCCGGATTCGGGAACGCCGGAGAGCAGGGAGCGCCGGTTGGTTGTGTCCTGTGTGCCCATACTCACTTCACTTCCGGCCGGTGTCGCACATCGTCGAAGCGACGTGTGTCCGCCCTCAGCGGCGGCACGGCAACGGCCTTCGGAGCGATCCTCCATGGGGGCCGGCAACGCCCGGTCCACCCTCAATTATCTCTCGACTTCAAGCGGTTGCATAAGACCGGTGGCGCCGCGCTGGTATCTCAGCCACTGCCGATGATGCCGCCCGAACACCCTGGCTCGACGTCGCGCCAGCCAATATGACACGAACTGTGTCTTTCTGGCGACAAGGGCGGTCACACCTTTATGTGACCGGACGCAGCCCCCGTTTCTGTGGATAGATCGCAGGCGTCGCCGCGCCCGGCGGGATCCCGCGCAGCGATCAGCCCTGGGGGCCTTTGAAGACCTGGATGTCCAGGCTCTGGATCTTCTCGCGCAGGGTATTGCGGTTGAGACCGAGCAACTCGGCAGCCCGGATCTGGTTGCCGCGCGTAGCCGCCAGCGCAGCCGTGATCAGCGGCATCTCCACCTGGCGCAGGATACGGCGATAGAGGCCCGGCGGTGGAAGATCCTTGCCGAAGCCCGCGAAATGCCGGCCGAGATAGCCCTCGACCAGTTCGGAAAGACCGCGCGACGTATCCGATGAGGTGTCGGGCTCATGTGTCGCCGGCGACAGCTCGGCGAGCTCTCCGTCGACGATCTCGGCGCTGATGGTGTCCTGCGAGTAGAGCGCGGCAAGTCGGCGGACGAGATTTTCGAGCTCGCGCACATTGCCGGGCCAGGAATGCTTGCGCAGGCGATCGAGCGCGCCCGGCGCCAGCGTCTTCTGGCCGAGGCCTTCGCGCGCCGCGATGCGCAGGAAATGGCGGGCAAGATCACCGATGTCCTCGGCCCGCTCGCGCAGCGGCGGCAGGCGCACCGGCACGACATTCAAGCGATAGTACAGATCCTCTCGGAAGGCCCCCTGCTGGATCTGCTGGCGCAAGTCACGATGCGTTGCGGCGATGATGCGCACATTAGTCTTGATCGGCGTGCGGCCGCCGACGGTCGTGTACTCGCCCTCCTGGAGCACGCGCAGCAGCCGCGTCTGCGCCTCAAGCGGCATATCGCCGATCTCGTCAAGGAAGAGCGTGCCGCCTTCGGCCTGTTCGAAGCGACCCTGCGTGCGCACCTGTGCACCCGTGAAGGCGCCCTTCTCGTGGCCGAAAAGCTCGCTCTCGATCAGCTCGCGCGGGATCGCGGCCATGTTGATGGCGACGAACGGGCCGGCACGCCGCTTGGAAAAGTCATGAAGGACGCGCGCGACGAGCTCCTTGCCGGTCCCGGACTCGCCTGTGATCATCACCGTGAGGTCGGTCTGCGTCAGCCGCGCAATGACCCGATAGATTTCCTGCATGGCCGCGGAGCGGCCGATCAGCGGCAGCTCCTCGTTGTCGCCATCGTTGCTGCGCTCGCGCTTGCGGCCAGGCTCCGAGAGCGCGCGGCCGACGACGCCGACAAGCTCCGAGAGGTCGAACGGCTTCGGCAGATACTCGTAAGCACCCTTCTCCGCCGCCGTGATCGCCGTCATGAGCGTGGTCTGCGCACTCATGACGATAACGGGCAGCTCCGGACGCGCCTTCTTGATCCGCGGAATGAGATCGAAAGCACTCACATCCGGCATGATCACGTCGGTGATGACGACGTCGCCCTCACCCTGTGAGACCCAGCGCCAGAGCGTCGCCGCGTTGCCAGTCGCGCGTGGCGAGTAGCCGGCCCGCGCCAACGCTTGGTTCAGCACGGTGCGAATGGCCGCATCGTCGTCGGCTATAAGGATGGTACCGCGTGCCATCATGGGCCTCTCTTGCTCAGGTCACCCGCACGCTCCTGCATGGGCAGGAGCACGCGGAAGACGGTCTTGCGGGGCTCGCTGTCGCACTCGATGATCCCGCCGTGATCGCCGACGATCTTGGCGACGAGCGCGAGGCCGAGACCGGTGCCGGTCCGCTTGGTGGTGACGAAGGGATCGAACAGGTGCGAGCGGACCGCCTCGGCAATGCCGGGGCCGTTGTCCTCGATCTCGATCATGAGCGGCAGCGCCACGCGCGCCTGCGAGCCCGGCACCGACAGGCGCACACCCGGCCTGAAGGCGGTGGAGAGCACGATACGGCCGCCGTCGCGCGTTTCGCCAAGCGCCTCAGCGGCATTCTTGACGAGGTTGAGGAAGGCCTGCACGAGCTTGTCGCGATTGCCGGGGATCGGCGGCAGCGACGGATCGTACTGCTCCTGGATGCGAATCCCGCGAGCGAAGCCGCTTTCGGCGATGCGCTTCACGTGATCGAGCACGTCGTGAATATTGACCGGCTCGGTGGCGAGCGGCCGCTCGTCACCGAAGACCTCCATGCGATCGACGAGATTGCGGATGCGGTCGGTCTCCGCGCAGATGAGGCGCGCGAGGGCACGGTCCTCGTCGGAGAGCGACGGCTCGAGGAGCTGGGCAGCACCGCGAATGCCGGAGAGCGGATTCTTGATCTCGTGCGCGAGCACTGCGGCGAGTCCCGACACCGAGCGCGCCGCCGCACGATGTGTGAGCTGCCGCTCGATCATCTGCGCCATCGAGCGCTGCTGGAGCATGAGCAGAACGAGATCCGGCGCATCGGGGAGCGGACCACCGTAGATGTCGACGAGGCGCGGGGCCTGGATCTTCGGCGTCGAGATGAGGACGCCGTATTCGTTGACCGTCGAGCCGGTGCGGGCCACCTGGCGCGCGAGCGCGATGAGCGGGCAGTCGTCGCTGACGATCGCACCGATCTGCTGGCGCTTGAGGACAGCCTGGCTTGATTGGAAGAACGTTTCGGCGGCGACATTGGCGTAGATGACGCGCTCGTCTGCCGCCAGCACGATGATCGGGTGGGGAAGCGCACCGACGAGCACG
>CAUJKI010000505.1 GCA_963205015.1 Pseudomonadota bacterium | reverse complement strand
AGGAGAACTTCGGTCAGCTCCTCCTCGCTCCAGCCCTGCTTGAGGGCAAATCGTAGATGAATGTCGAGTTCGGGATAGCGGCCTGTCGCGGCATCAGACACGACGCAGACGAGCGTGCGCGTCTTGAGATCGAGGCCGGGGCGGGTCCATAGGACACCGAATACGCCCTCGGTCGCGACATCGATGAATTTCTTCATCAGCGGGTCGGCGGCATAGCTCGCCTGATTCTCTTTGAAATCTTCCTCACCGCGCAGCTTGCGGCGCACGGCTTCGCCGCGCTTGTAGACCTCGCTCGTCGTCATCGGGTGGTCCTCCGTCTTGTGATTGTGGGCTACTCGGCTGCGCGGACCGGGATGTCGGGCACTTCAGGCACGGGCGTGCGCATGACGATCGGCGCGACGTCCTCGACGAAACGGCGCATCATGCGATGGCGCGCTTCGCGCGGAACGCCGGCGGTCGCATTGGAGACGATGAAGTAGTTGAAGCCGATGCTACGCAGGCGCGTGATCTGAGCCGCCACCGATTCCGGCGTACCGACGAGATTGCGATCCAGGATCGGATCTATCTTGGCCGGGTCCGCCATCTCCTTCATGCCGCCGAAGATTTTCGCGAACTGCTGGTAGCCTTCGATATCAGCCCAGGGCGTCGAGTCGACCGTGTAGTGCTCGGCCTGGAGTTTGTAGTAGCGCGACAGATGATGGCGAGCTTCTGCGCGCGCCTCGGCCTCAGTGTCGGCGATGAAGCACTTGCAGCTGATCGGCAATGTGACATCGGTCGCGAAACCGTGCGCGGCCGCGCGCGTGCGCCATCGGCTGAGGATCTTGAGCAGCAGATAGTCGGGGAACTGCGCGAGCGAGAGCGGCGGGAGACCAAGGTCGGCCATGATCTCTGCGCTCTCGGGGCTGCCGATCGCACCATAGAAGCTGGGCCGATTGTCGCCGAGCAGTGGGCGCACCACGATCTCGCGATCGAGCACGAGATGCTTGCCCCTGTAGCGGAAGGGTTTGCCCCCGAGCGCGAGCTGCAATACTTCCCAGCATTCGCGGAAGCGCTCGCGCGCCTCGATCATCGGCACGCGCATGGCGTCGTATTCGAGTTTTGCCGTACCCCGCCCCATGCCGATGTGCAACGGGCCATCCGTGAGTGTACGCAGCATCGCCACGTCCTCGGCAAAGCGGATGGGATCGTACCACGGCAGAACCATCACCGCCGTGCCGAGCCCGAGACCCGGGCAGGCTGCAGCAATGTGCGAGAGGAACATCAGCGGATTGGGCGTCGGATAGTAGTCCGAGAAGTGATGCTCGACGAGCCAAACGGCGTCATAGCCGAGCTTTTGCGCAAGCCGCGCGTCGCCGACCGCCTCGCGATACAGCGTGGCATCACTTGCACCTTCCGCGTCCACTGCACCGATCTGCACCGCATAGCGCACCGGCGTGTTCATCAGAACTCCTCTCTTTCGCCTTGTTTTTGACGCTTTCTGAGTGAACGCGAGGCTATCGCGGATTGCGAGAGCGGTCATCCCTCTCTGTACCGCTCACATGGGGGATTGGCTTTGGGGGCAGGCGTCGTCTCAGGGCGCCGAGCTAAGGGGAGAGGCTTTGAGATGACTTTGCCACTGCTGTTCACGCCGCTCGAGCTACGCGGCGTGACGCTCAAGAATCGTGTCGTCGTCGCGCCCATGCACCAATACTCGGCGGTGAAGGGCCACGTGACCGACTGGCATCTCATGAATACAGGCCGCTATGCCGCTGGCGGCGCCGGTCTCGTGATGATGGAATCGACGAAGGTCGCGCGGAACGGCTGCGGCACTGTCGGCGACACGGGCCTGTGGGACGACAGCTTCATCAGCGGCCTCGCGCGTTGCGCGACTTTCATCAAGCAGCAGGGCGCCGCTGCTGGCATTCAGCTTGGACACTCGGGGCGCAAGGCGCGTCTCATGCGACCCTGGGAAGACGGCAAGCCGCTCAAAGGCAACGAGGCCGAGATCTTCGACTGGGATGGCTGGGAGATCGTCGCGCCGAGTGCGGTGCCCCACTCCCAGCAAGCCCCCGTGCCGCGCGCGCTTTCACACAACGAGGTGCGCGATCTCGTCGGCAAGTGGGGTGATGCCGCGATCCGGGCCGACAAGGCCGGCTTCGACATTATCGAGATTCACGGCGCACACGGCTACCTGATCCATCAGTTCCTCTCGCCCGTCGCCAACGAGCGCACGGACGAGTACGGCGGCAACGAGATGAACCGGATGCGCTTCGCGCTCGAGGTTGCCGAGCACGTCCGCTCGGTCTGGCCGGAGCAGAAGCCACTCTTCATGCGCCTTTCCTGCGAGGATGACGCGGGCTTCGGGCCTGTCGAGAGCATTCGCCTCTCGCGCCTCCTGAAGGACAAGGGCGTCGATGTGATCGACTGCTCGTCCGGCGGCACGCTGGCGCACTCGCCGATGGATGGCGAGCGTTCCAAGAGGTACGGCTATCAGGTCCCCTACGCGGAAGCCATCCGCAAGGAGGCGGATATCATGACCATGGCCGTCGGGCACATCGTGCACGCCGATCAGGCCGAGTCCATTCTGCGCGAAGGTCGCGCCGACCTGATCGCGCTTGCCCGCGAGCTCATGTACAATCCCAACTGGGCCATGGATGCTGCGCAGAAGCTCGGCGCCGATCCGGATTTCATGCTCGTGCCGCCGCCGATGCGCTACTGGCTCGCCAAACGCGCCAAGTCGGCTTTCGAGGGCAAGCCATCGACGTGGATGAAGGGCCTCGGGAACGCCTGAGGCACGGGGATCAGCCCCAATCGCGGATGAGCGGAGAGACCCTTCGCGTGAGCACTCGAGCGCGGCGGCGTCAGCCGCGCGATGGCTGCCCCATGTGCTGGTCGAGCCAGGCAATGGTGGCCGCCATGGCCTGCCTGAAGGCCTCGCCGGAATAGACCGCATAGTGGCCGAAATCCTTGAGCACAACGAGGCGCTTCGGCTCCTTCGCCGCCGCGTAGAGTTGCTCCGACTCCGCCTGCGGCACCACGAGGTCATTGTCGGTGGTAATCAGCAGCAGGGGCGTCGGCGCCAGCCGATCGACGATCCATTGCGGACGGAAGGCCAGCGTCTCGTCGATGAACTCTGCAGGGATCTCAGTTGCGCTACCCGCCGTCGTATTGGCGCGCCCCGCCGCCGAGATCCGCTTCGATTCCTCGTCGAGCCACAGGATGTCGGCGCGCGCGCTCATGCGCGACCGGCCTGTCCTCAGCCGCTCCATGCGGTCTTCATCCGCGATCTTCATCAACGCGGTCCATTCGGCGTCGGAGCGCACGCGGCGCATCCACACCGGGCCATCGCCGACACCCACTGCGCTGATCACGCATTTCACGCGGCGGTCGTGCGCGCCTGTCCAGATGACGGTCGCGCCGCCGAAGCTCCAACCGAAGAGTGCGATGCGCCCTATATCGACATTCGGCAGCGTCGTGGCGAATGTGATGGCCGCCTGCGTGTCCGCGACACGGCCGTAGGGATCGAGGCGCCGGGTCGGCCCCTCGCTCGTTCCCCAGCCCTTGTAGTCGAAGGTAACGCCAACGTAGCCGACCTCTGCGAGCGCCCGGGCCGCATCGGGCAGATAGAGATCGCGTGTGCCCGTGTAGCCATGGCAGAGGACGACGACCGGGCGGTGCCCCGGGAATGCAGCCGCGTCCGGCCGGAAGACATTGCCTTCGAGCCGCACGCCCTCGCTGTAGAAGCTCACGCTTTCCATGCCGTCCTCCCTGATCTGCTTCCTTGATTGAGGAGCAGTTTGGAAGAAATCTGGCCGGTGCGCAAAGCGAACGAAGCTCTATTGCCGGGCGCCCACGGCTTTCGCGCGATCGAGGAGCGCGTCGAGCGCCGCCCGCGCCTGCACGCGCCCGGCCCCGAACGACGCATCAGGCCCGGCATCGCCGAGATCCTGCGCCGTCTCGGTGAGGACACGCATGGCATCCTCGGGCTGCAGTTGCGGAGCCCGCTCCAGCATCAGCGCCAGGATGCCTGAGACATACGCCGCCGCCATCGACGTGCCTGACATGAACATGTGTCCGTTCCGGAGCGCCGGCACGAGGATGTCCACGCCCGGCGCGGCAACGGAGATATAGGTGCCGTGATTTGCGTACGTGTAGAGCCGGTCGGCGCTGTCGTGCGCGGTCACGGCGATCACCTCCGGGTAGGCCGCAGGATAGGCCGGCGCGGCCTTCGGACCGCCGTTGCCGGCAGCAGCCACGAGAATGACATTGCGCCGCGCCGCTGCTGCCACCGCACGCTCGATGACCGCATCGCGGCTCCCCGCGAAGCTCATGTTGATCACCCGCGCGCCGTGCTGGATGGACCAGTCGAGCGCGCGAAGCAGGATGAAGCTCGTCGACTGGGGTAGCTCGCTGCGCGGCGCCGTGAAGAAAGCGCGCACGGCGAGCAGCGTCGCATCGGGCGCGACACCCGACACGAGCCCGCGCGCGCGGATGATGCCGGCAATGGCGGTGCCATGAACGTCCGGTTTGCCGTCCTTGTTTCCAGTCGCATCGAAGGCCTCACCCACTGCGCCGGCGAGATCGCCATGCTCCCGGTCGACGCCTGAATCGATGATGGCGATCTTCACGCCACGCCCGGTCGCGAGTTCGTGCGCGCTCGGCACGCCGACCATGTCGAAGCCGTACTGCGCCGCTCGAGCGGCGCCGCTCTGGCGCTGATAGACCATGTTGCGCTGGACGAGCATCACGCGCGGGTCCGACGAGAGCGCCGTTATGACGGCCTGCACCGGGCGCTGATCCTCGATCCGATAGACCTGCGCGCGCGCTTCGAGGAGAGGTACGGCCGCACTGCTGACGAGACGCAGACGATGGGTGCGCGCGAGCTGGCCCTCGGTCACGCCCGGCTGATTCGCAGCCACGAGAACGAGGACCTGGCGAGCGACCGACGTATTTGCCGCAGTCGCACCGTTCGCGGGCGCTCGCTCCTGGCGCGTGCCATAGGCGCGCGGCGGTGGCCCACTGTCACCTCCCGGGCCCGGAAGAACAATAATGGGTGGAATACGGCCGCCACCGGACGGCGTGCGGTCGAAGCAGTGCCAGCGGCCGGTGCGATCCTTGCGGCACTTGTTGTCGTCAGCCGTCTTGTCGCCGCAGGGCGGACGGCCGCGCACGCCACAGGTGGGCTTGTCGGGCTTGCTGTTATCGGCCGTCTTGCCGGGGCACGGCGGGCGCCCGCGTACACCGCAGCGGGGCTTGCCCGACTTCTCGTAGATGAGTTTTCCGGAGCCCGGACGGCGACCGTGCTTGCGCCTCTCTTCGTCGTCCTTCTGTTTTGCAAGCGTTCCGATCACACCCTGAATGACCAACCCGGGCACGACCGATCCGACGCCACCGCCGCCACCTCTGGATGGCCCATCACGTCCGAATGTGCGGCCCTGTGCTTCCGCCTGGGGCGACGCGGCAAGGCTCACCGCAAGAGCGAGGCCGGCAAGCGCGAGTACATGAACTCTCGAGAACAAATTCCGGGTCATGACGCACATCCGCATGATCCTTGGCCGTCATCCAAATGTTCAGCGACTCGGCAGCACGGCTCTGACGATATCCTTCCGGTTGACGATGGACGTCAACCGACGCTGTTGCTCAGCAGATGGGGGCTGATCGACGAACCGGACACTGTAGAAGCCGCCGGGCAGCGGACCATCGACGAGCCGCATCTGATGATCGTAGAGCATCATGGCGATCGCCCCAACCGAGGCGTCATCCGTGAAGGCGATCGTCGCGACCGGCGCGAGCTGAGCCTCGACTCCTGGGCGCGACGCCGTCTGATAGCCATCGCCCTCGCGCGTCAGCAGCGTGCCGAGAGCCATGGCCTGCGCGAGGATGACGACCGCCGCGGCCGCGCCGGCCCAGCGCACCGCACCCGGCGTCGGCGCCTGGAAGAGGTCCTTCACCGCCTCGACAATACGGGAGAGCCACGACCGGGCAACGACACCCGGCGTCGCCGTGCGGACGAGCAAGGCATCGGCCGAGGGGAGATGCGGCCGGATCGCCTCGTTGCCGGCAATGGTCGCCGTCTGCTCCTCCGCGACGAGCGCAAGCTGGCGCTGCACGTCCGGATGGCGCGCGAGATAGGTCTCAACGCGGGCCTTGTCGGCCGCATCGAGCTTACCGGTCACATACCACGGGAGGAGCATCTCGATCTCCTCGCGCTCGGAAAGCTGTTCGTCGATCCCGCTCATGGCCACCCTCTGTCGATTCCTGCTGCCGCCAGCAGCTCCGAGAGTTTCTTTCGTGCGTAGAACATCCGCGTCTTCACCGTGTTCAGCGGAATGCCCAGGATTTCACTCACCTCGCTGATCGACTTCTCATGGTAGTAGACGAGATCGATGATCGTGCGGTGCTCGGCCGAAAGCGCGGCAATGCACCGGCGCATCGCTTCGGCCTTGTCGCGTTTCTGTTCAACCATCTCCGGGTCGTCGCCGTCATCGGCGATGGCGCCTGCGCTTTCCTCGTCGATCGCCTCTTCGCGGCGTCGGCGCAGTGTGCTGACCGCACGGTTGTGTGCGATCGAGAGCAGCCAGGTCCCGACCGACGACCGGGCCTCATAGCTGCCGGCGTTCCGCCATGCCTCGAGAAAAACCTCATTTGTCACCTCCTCGGCGACGGCCTCCCGGCGGACGATACGCAGCACGAACCGGTAGACGCGCAGTTGATGCCGTCCGAGCAGCGCCCGCAGTGCGGCCTGGTCCTGGCGCGCGATCCGAGCGATCAGCGTCCGGTCATCCGTCTGGTCCTGCATTGCGCAACCTGGATCTATTGGCTCTGTCGCAGCGAGGTGAAAATTGGTTCATTCAATTAGGCAGAAATTTTCGAGCCACATCCTTATGGCCCCGCGGGCCCTCATGCGAGAGCCGGAGCCATCCTATGGCACGATTTCGGCTGAATGCAGTTAATGGACCGGTCGCGGGTCCATTAACTGCCACCCCCCTTGGTCGCGGTGAAGCCGCCAAGAGGTTCATCTCACCCTAAGCTCAAGCCGTATCGAAGAGTTTGAGGCCCGCGACGCCGGCCACGATCAGCCCGATGCAGACAATCCGGGCGGCCGAGCGTGGCTCGCCGAGAAGAAACATGCCGAGGATCGCGGCGCCAACGGCACCGATCCCGACCCAGACCGCATAGGCCGTCCCGATCGGGAGCGTGCGCGCCGCGAGCGCCAGCAGATACATGCTCACGACCATGGCCGCGATCGTCCAGACCGAAGGCCAGAGCCGCGTAAAGCCGTCCGTATACTTGAGGCCGATGGCCCAGCCGATTTCGAGAATGCCGGCAGCGACGAGCAATGCCCAGGCCATGGTGACGATCTCCTTTTGACGGGGTCGTCCCCGATACCGGTCTCATCAGCGCCGAAGTCGTCCCCGGCCCTTGTAGAATATATGCCCGCGTGCCGAATGCCAGAGGTCAGCCCGCGCAAGGCGCCGCGTGTGTGAGGCCGAGCAGGGCCGGCTCCGGCGCGATGATCGCAAAGGTCGGCACATGGGTCATCCGCTCGCGCATCGCCCCCTTGTCCTCGAAGGCCGCGCGGAATGCGCCGATGTCTGCAACCTCGAGCCATGCACGCGCGACACTGCCGCAGAGAAAAGCTCCATCCCACGCAGCCATGGCCAGGACAAGGTCGCCCGCAACCCGCCCCAACAGTCGCGAGAGCATCTGCACCGTCCGCGCCGCGACAGGATCGGTGGCAGCATCAGCAAAAATGGCTTCCGCGGTGCGCTCGTGCGCTGCGCCAGCCTCCGCGGCGCGCGCTCCAGCCGTATTGAGACGCCCTATGCCGGCGCCTGAAAGGAAGTCCTCCACCGTGCGACCGAAACCGAGCACGGCAGCCTCCTCTGCCGTCGAGGGCGCAAGCGACATGTGCCCCGCTTCGCCGGCAGCAATCGCCCATGTCGCATCTCGAACGCGGACCGCCGTGGCGGCACCGAAACCCGTCCCGACATTGACGGCAATGCGGCTTCCGACCAGCGTCGCGCCGACCACACCCCCTATGGGGGCCAGATCGGATGGTTGAAGATGCGGCAGCAGCAGGCCCACAGCCTCCAGGTCGTTCACGAGCATCACGGACACGCCGCCGAGGCACTCGGAGACCTCATCCGCCGAGATGGACCACGCCGCGTTCGTAAGCCGCACCGTGCCCTTGTCGACAGGTCCGGCCGCGGCAATATGAGCATCCCGGCACCAACTTTGCGCCGGACCGGCCCCGGTTTCCCTCACATAGGCCGCCAGTGCGTCAGTAAAGGATGTCTGTCCGGCAGTGGGATAGACTCTGATCTCGGTGAGATCGCCAGGCCCGGCGCTGATGGCGAAGCGGCTCTTCGTGCCCCCCACATCCGCGACGATCCGCCGGACGCTCATGACGCACGTTCCGATGGCGCGGATCTCAGCGCCTCGAGAAATGCCTCGCGCCAGCGCGTGACGTTGTTCGTTCTCACGCGCTGGATGAGCGCCTCGTAGCGCTCGCGGCGCTCCTCGGCCGGCATGGTCAGCGCGGTATGCAGCGCCTCCGCCACCTCATTGGCGTCGTAGGGGTTCACGGTGATCGCCTCGACCAGATCCTCGGCGGCGCCGGCAAACTTCGACAGCACGAGGACGCCGGGATCGGCCGGATCCTGCGAGGCGACGTACTCCTTGGCGACGAGGTTCATGCCGTCACGCAGCGGCGTGACGAGGCCGACCTGGCTCGCGCGGAAAAGCGCGGTGAGCGTCGCGCGCGGGATCGCACGGTGGATGTAGCGCACTGGCGTCCAGTCGAAATCGCCGAACTCACCGTTGATCGACCCTGACAGGCCCTCGAGCTCCTGACGGATGTCGGTGTAGGCCTCGACCTCCTCGCGCGTCGGCGGCGAAATCTGCATCATCGTGACCCGCTTCAAGAGTTCCGGATGCAGTTCGAGCAGCCGCTTGAAGGCCCGCATCCGCCCGGGCAGTCCCTTCGTGTAGTCGAGCCGGTCGACGCCAAGAACGAACATGTTGGCCATGCTGCGGCGCTGGAGACGCGCCATCTGGGCATCGGCTTCCGGCGTGTGCGCCATCTCGTAGACGGAATCAGGATCGATCCCGATCGGGAATGCGCGCGCGATGGTCGTTTTGCCGAAGGCGCGCACGCGATCGCCGTCGAGGGCCTCGCCACCCGCGTGCTCGACGGCGTAGCGCACGAAGTTCGAGGCGTCGGTCGCCGTCTGAAAGCCGACGACGTCATAGGAGAACAGCGTCTCCGCGAGCCATGCATGCTCGGGAATGGCGGTAAAGAAGTCGGGCGACGGAAAAGGAATGTGCAGGAAGAAGCCGATCTTCTCCTTGACGCCCTGCCGGCGCAGCTCCTCGGCAAGCGGGATCAGGTGGTAGTCGTGAACCCACACGAGGTCGTCGGGCTCGATGAGCGCCGCCAGTGATTGGGCGAGCCGCTGGTTGACGCGGCGGTAGCCTTCCAAGAAGGCATGCTCGTAGACGGCCAGGTCGAGCCGGTAGTGGAAGGTCGGCCACAGCGCCCTGTTCGAGAAGCCGAGATAGTATTCCTCGTAGTCGCGACGCGAAAGCGGGATCGTGGCCGTGCGGATACCGTTGTACTGCTGCAGCTTGATGCCCGTTGGGGCATCGTCGTCGACGGTAGTGCCGTCCCAGCCGAACCAGAGCCCGCGCCCGGTCTGGAGCGCGTCCTCCAGCGCGACCGCAAGTCCGCCGGATTGCACGGCCTTGTCGATATCGGTGACGCGGTTCGAGGCCACGATGATCCGGCTCATACCGTCGACTCCCAATGTTTCGAAAGCCTCACGGCTCCGTTGATAATCCCCACCATCGAGTAAGTCTGCGGAAAATTCCCCCATGCCTCGCCAGTTGCCGCGTCAGTGTCCTCCGACATGAGGCCCAGTGGATTGCGCGCCGCAAGCAACCCCTCGAAGATCTCGCGTGCCTGCTCGCGACGCCCGATACGCGAAAGCGCGTCGAGACGCCAGAAGGCGCACACGTTGAATGCGGTCTCCGGCGCGCCGAAATCATCGGGTTCCTCGTAGCGCATCATGAAAGGCCCGCGCGCGAGCGTCTTCTCGAGCTGGTCGACGGTCGAGACGAAACGTGGATCCTTCGGATCGATCATGTCCACCTCGGCCATGAGGAGCACGCTCGCATCGAGGTGTTGACCGCCGAAGCTCTCGACGAACGCTTGGCGCTTATCCGACCATGAGCGCGCAAGCACGGTGGCTTTGATCTGATCGGCGCGCTGGCGCCACACCTTGGCGCGATCGGCAAGGCCTAGATGATGCCCGATCTTGGCGAGGCGATCGCAACCGGCCCAGCACATGATCGCGGACGAGGTGTGCGGGCGCTCGCGCGTCCTGAGCTCCCACATGCCGGCATCCGGCTTGTCGTGCAGCAGGTAGGCCTGTTCGCCGACCGTCTCGAGCCGCGAGTACTCGACAGCACCCGCCTCCATGAACAGCCGTCGGTCGACGAAGGCTTGCGCGGCGCCGAGGATCATATTGCCGTAGGTGTCGTGCTGGAACTGGCGATAGGCGAGATTGCCGGCGCGTACAGGCCCCATACCGCGATAGCCGGGGAGCGCTGCAATATCCTTCTCTGCAAGCTCCTTCTCCAGGCCGATGCCGTAGACAGGCTGGATGTGACCCTCGCGCGCATCGGCAACGATATTCATCATCCAGCGGAAGTAGAGTTCCATCGTGCGCACGGCTGCGAGCGAGTTGAGCGCGCGCACCACGAAGAAGGCATCGCGCACCCAGCAGAATCGGTAGTCCCAGTTTCGCGCCGAGCCCGCGGCCTCGGGAATGCTCGTCGTCATGGCTGCAACGATCGCGCCGGTCGGCTCGTAGCTGCACAGCTTGAGCGAGATGGCCGCACGGATCACCGCATCCTGCCATTCGAGCGGCAGCGCGAGGCGATGCACCCAATCGCGCCAGTACCGGGTCGTACGCTCTTCGAAATCGCGCGCAGTCTCGGAAACACCCGTCGTCAGCGTCTCATCGGGGCCGAAAATGAGGTTGACCGGCTCATCGAGAATGAAGGCCGTCTCGCCGACGATGTAGTCGATCGGGGCATCGCTCGTGAGGCGCAGCGATACGCTCGAGCTGATGTAGCGAATGTGGTTCGAGCCGTAGGCAACGATGGGCGCTGTGCGGCCATACTCGTAGCGCGGCTTGACCTTGATCCGGATGCGCGGGCTTCCTCTGAGCGGACGCACACGACGCACGAGCATCTGCGGGCGGAAGCGACGCTGCATCCAGATGAAACGGGGCGCAAAGTCGATGATCTCGATGGCGCCGGACGGGCCTTCGATCACGGTGCGCACGAGCGCCGTGTTGTTGATGTAGGACTGGCTGAACGACGCCGCATCCACAAGCTCGATCTCGAAGCATCCTTCACCGGGCTCGCCGGTCGGTCCGCCGAGCAACGCGTGGAATACCGGATCGCCGTCGAAGCGCGGAAAGCAACTCCACACGATGCGTCCGCGCCGATCGATAAGGGCGCTGATGCAGCAGTTGCCGACGAGCGCCAGATCGAGCGTGCCCTGCAATGCGTTCTTGGCCTCAGCCATTGGACACCTCGCGCATGAATGCCAGCGAAGTGGCGTGCAGCCAGTCCAGGAACATGGCCGTACCGGCGGCGCGATGCTGTGCTACCGTCGCCCCGAGACCGATCTTGACAGTGATGCCGTCGAGCTTGTTCACGGCGGCGAAGGCGTCCTCGTCCGTCTGGTCGTCGCCGGCAAAGAAAGGACGCCGCCCGGCGAACGGCGCCTCCTTGAGAAAGTCGAGCACCGCAGTACCCTTGTCGGCGATCGCCGGCTTGGCTTCGAAGACCATCTTGCCCCGTTTGATCTGAATGCCGCGTGAGACCGCGGCAAGCTCGTCCATGGCATCGCGACATGCGACCTCGAGATCAGGGCGCGCGCGATAGTGAAGTGCGACAGCGTTCGACTTACGCTCGAGCAGGAGGCCCGGCTCGCTCAGCACAAGCGGCGCAAGCAGAAGCTCGGCATGGCGCAGGAACTCCTCGTCGATGGGTGCTGCGAGGTTCTCGCCCAAGAGCGTGCGGCGCGTGAGTCCGTGGACGCCGGCCGCCGGCAGCCGCAGGGGCGCCAGGAACCGATCGAGATCGGCGATCTCGCGGCCTGTGATCACCGCGACGGCGCCGCCGGTCGCGTCCGTTAGCCGGCTCAACGCATCGCGCGTACGCTCGGTGAGCCGTACGGCGTCGGGCCGCTCGGCCACCTCGACGAGCGTGCCGTCGAAATCGAGGAAGAATGCGACCTCATCGGGTGCGCGCAGAATGGGCAGCGACATTGGAATGAAAGCTGTGCTCTCCTTCGAGTGGCCTTATTGTGCGTGCAGGTGCCGCGCCGGGTGGCGAGCGGACGGGTGCCCCTTAGGGCCAGATCGCACCGACATCCACGGCCGGCGCACGATGAGCGCCGCCTGCGCCGGGCAACACATTAAGATGTAGTTGCAGCGCATCGCGGTCGTTCTATGCATGTTACTTTGGACCTCATTACCGGAGCACGCAAGCGTTCCGGTGTGTGGGGCGGACGCACCGGCGAGTCGATAGCCCGGCGCGCGGAGGCTGGAACGCTCGCAGGGGACAAGTGGTTCCCTTCAGACATCCCCGCAAAACATCACGAGAAGGCCAGCGGAAATCATCAATGAAGGCCCTCACCATCGGAAGCGCGATGATCGACACGATCGCGATCATCGAATCGAGCCGCATCGAGCGTATGACTATGCTCAATGCGGAGACATCCTTTCTGTTACTGGCGGAAGGACGCAAGACCGAAGCGCTCGAGATCTCGACGCACACGGGCGGCGGCGCCATCAATGCGGCGGTCGCCATGGCGCGGCTCGGTGTCGACGTTGCGACGCTCGCCAAGCTCGGGCGTGACCAGCGCGCCGAGACCATCCTCGCAAGGCTCATGCAGGAGGGCGTATCGACGCGCTGGATCGGTCGCGACGAGCGGGCCGCAACGGGCGCCGCGGTCATGGTCTCGTCGCACGAGCGCAACGCGGCGATCTTCACCTTCCGTGGCGCCAACACGCTGCTCGAGGAAGGCGATTTGAAGCCCGACGCCTTCGCAGTAGATCTTGTGCACGTCTCCTCGCTCTCCAACCGATCCGCCGACTGTTTGCCGCATATCCTCAGGGAGGCCAAGCGAACGGGCGCTTTTCTCTCGACCAATCCCGGCGTCCGCCAGCTTTCGAGCCGCGGCGTTGCACTCCAGGATGCGCTCGGCGACATCGATCTCCTCGTCGTGAACAAGATCGAAGCC
>CAUJKI010000504.1 GCA_963205015.1 Pseudomonadota bacterium | reverse complement strand
CCCGCGATCGACGTCGAGCGCGTCATCCAGGAGCTGAAGGTCGGCGAGGCACTGGTCTCGGTCCTGCACAACAAGGGCGAACCCTCCATGGTGCAGCGGACCATGGTCCGTCCGCCTTCAGGCCGCATCGGGCCGATCACGCCCGCCGAGCGCCAGAAGCTCATCGACGCGAGCCCCGTTCAGGGCAAGTACGAGGATCTGATCGACCGCGAGAGCGCCCACGAGCTTCTGCAGAAGAAGGCCGAGGCCACCGCTGCCGAAGCGGAGAAGGCCAAGGAGGCGGAGGCCGGCGGCTGGGCGGGCGGTCTCGGCAAGACGATCTTCGGGCGCGGCCCTCGCGGCGGCATGTCGGTCGGCGAGCAGATCACGCGGGATGTGGGCCGCTCGGTGATGCGGTCCATCGTGACCCAGGTGAAAAACGCGATTATCCGGAGCGTGTTTGGGGGGCGCCGCCGCTAAGCCGCCTGCCGCGTGTGTCGTAACGCATGAAGCCGGCCCGCACGCTCCTCAGTTGCGTCACTGGCGCGATGGGGAATGCGATATCGCGAGCACGCGGGTGCGTATCAGGCCCCATCGTGGCCATGGCGGCACCTCCGCCCAGGTCATGCCCCCTGAGGCTCACCGCACGCGATGGTTCCCCCGTGCGCCAGCGCGGCGCCCCCTACTCCGCCGCCCGCGCCTCGGCGGTTCGCCGCCCCCGCCCTACCCCATCCAATCGCTGCCGCACGAGATCGATGGCGGAACGGAGAATGTAGTATTGATCCGCGAACCAGATCGGCAGCGGGATGTTGCGCACGGCCTCGTCGATCACGTCGAGCTCGGCACGGTGCAGCGCTAGATCCTGCGGCGCCGAGCGCTCGGCAAGCACGGCCTCCAGCGACTTGAGACGCCCATACCAGTAGATGAGACGACGCCGGATCTGCCAGCGGTAGAGCGCCGGCACGCCCTTCACGAGCGGGATCATCACACCGATGAGCGGCAGCAGCAGCACCGTCATGCGCTCGATCCAGTTCGCGAACCAGAAGGGCAGCGTGCGGTTCAACCAATTCGGACCGGAGCGGTACGCGCGCTCGGCATCCGTCGACATTTCGAGCTCGGGATCCTGCGCCTTGGGGAACTCGCCGACCTCATGAAAAAGCCCGCCCGGCGCGTGCACGGTCTTCGCCGCCTCGACGAGCAGCGCGACGAGCGCGGGGTGCAGATCCTTGTGCGCCGCGAGCACAGCGACGGGCGCCACCATCTCGACGTCGGCCGGCGGCTGGTTCGCCGCAAGGTCGATCGCGCCCTTCGGCAACACGATGCGCGTGAGATAGCGCAGGTTGCGCACGTAGGCCTCGGCGTGCGTGAGGCTCATAAGGCGCACACCCGGCGCGCGCAGCAGCTCCTGGATGAGCGTCGCATTGGGGCCGGATGTGAAGAATGCAACATCCGCTTCGCCGCGCACGAGCATGTCGGCACCAGTCTGAGCCGGTGTCGTGATGAAGGTCGCGTTCTTCTCGTCGATGCCGTTGAGGCCGAGCAATCGGAGCGCCAGCGTGCGCGTCCCGCTGCCCTCACCGCCGACGATGATGCGCTTGCCCCGGATGTCTGTGAGGCGGTCAAGCGTCGCCTCGCCGCGGTAGAAGATCCACATGGGCTCGAGATAGAGTCGGCCGAGCGACCGCAGGTCCGGGCTCTCCGCGCGGTTCGTCGTGCCACCCTGGAGGAGCGCCACCTGCACGCCAGCAGCGGGATTCTTCAGCAGCCCGACGTTCTCGGCCGAGCCCGCCGTCGCCTCCACATCGAGGCCGACGCGAGACTGCGCGAGTATGCCGGCGTACTGCTCACCGAAGGCATAGTAGGCGCCGGATGGGCCGCCTGTCGCAATCACGATGCGGCTCGGCGGGGCCTGCTGGACGAAGAGCGAGGCAAACCAGAAGCTCGCGACGATCAAGGCCAGCACCGGCCCGAAGATCAGTAAACGTTCGCGGAACTTGGCAGCGGTAATCTCCCGAAGGCGCTGGCGCAGCGCCAGATTGAACATTTCCTGGTTTCTCTCAGTATCTTTCATGCGCTCGCGACCGTCGCGCAGGGCGCCGGCCCGACTTGCACCCCGCAAAGCCGGCGGCCAGGGTTAACGGCATAAGAGGATCAGCTCAAGGCTGGTTCCGCCCTTTTGGCGCAGACACCTGCTCTGCACTTGCTTGACTGGCAGGCCTCAACTATAACCCCGCTCGTTCGAGCCGCCCGGCGGGGCATGCCGTGGCGGCTTAGATGCTTTGCATCACACCTGCCTCACAGCGGGTCCGCGCGGAAAATTCCGCGTGAAAACAACACCATGGAGAGCCAAATGCCCAAGATGAAGACCAAGAGCGGCGCCAAGAAGCGCTTCAAGATCACCGGGACCGGCAAGGTGCTTGCCGCGGCCCAGGGCAAGCGTCACGGCATGATCAAGCGGACGACGAAGTTCATCCGCAATGCCCGCGGCACCATGACCCTCAACGACAGCGACGCCGGCATCGTCAAGAAGTACATGCCTTATCACCGCTGACGCGGTGGGGCCTTGTCACCGCTGAGCGGCCTCGCCGATCAGCCCCGCTGTCCAACCCAAGATCCTGAAGCTCGAGGAGAATTCCCATGGCCCGCGTCAAGCGTGGCGTGACCGCTCACGCAAAGCACAAGAAAGTCCTGGACGCCGCCAAAGGCTATTACGGCCGGCGCAAGAACACGATCCGCGTTGCCAAGCAGGCCGTCGAGAAGGCCTTGCAGTACGGCTATCGCGACCGCAAGCGCAAGAAGCGCACGTTCCGCGCGCTCTGGATCCAGCGCATCAACGCCGCCGCCCGCGAGCACGGCATGACCTACGGCAACTTCATCCACGGCCTCTCGGTCGCGGGCATCGAGGTCGACCGCAAGGTGCTGGCCGACGTCGCGGTGAAGGACCCGGCGGGCTTCAAGGCCCTCGTCGAGCAGGCCAGCGCGGCCGTTTCCAAGGCCGCCTGATCCTCGTTCGCTGTCCACTACCAGCACGAGGCCTGACATGACCGCCGCGAGTGCGCCCTCGGACCTTTCCGCCCTCGAAGCCGAGCTGATCGGCGAGATCGATCGCGCCGACAATCTGGGCGCCATCGAGCAGGTGCGCATTGCCGCGCTCGGCAAGAAGGGGCGCGTCTCCGAGCTGATGAGTCAGCTCGGCAAGCTCGCGCCCGAGGAACGCAAGGCCTTCGGCGCCGCTGTCAACCAGCTCAAGACCACCGTTACGGACACGCTCGAGCGGCGCAAGGCCGTGCTCGAGAACGCGGCCCTTTCCGCGCGCCTCGCGAACGAGACCGCCGACATCACGCTGCCCGTGCGGCTCGGACCGCAGGCCGAGGGCCGCATTCATCCGGTGAGCCAGGTCTGGGACGAGGTGACGGAAATCTTCGCCGACATGGGCTTCGCCGTCGCCGAGGGCCCGGACATCGAGACGGACGACCTCAACTTCACCAAGCTCAACATCCCGCCCGAGCATCCCGCGCGCCAGGAGCACGACACGTTCTACCTGAAGCCGCGCCCGGACGGCTCGCGCCTGCTGCTGCGCACGCATACGAGCCCCGTGCAGATCCGCACGATGCTGAGCCAGAAGCCGCCGATCCGGATCATCGCGCCCGGCCGCGTCTATCGCTCCGACAGCGACCAGACGCACACGCCGATGTTCCACCAGATCGAGGGGCTGGTCATCGACGAGGAGACGCACCTCGGTCACCTGAAGTGGTGCCTCGAGGAGTTCTGCAAGGCCTTCTTCGAGGTGGACGAGGTGAAGATGCGCTTCCGCGCCTCGCACTTCCCGTTCACCGAGCCGTCGATGGAAGTGGACGTCGACGCCGCCGCGATCGGCAAACCGGGACGCTGGCTCGAAATCCTCGGCTCTGGCATGGTGCATCCGAATGTGATCGCGGCGTGCGGGCTCGATCCCGAGCGCTACCAGGGCTTTGCCTTCGGCATGGGCCTCGACCGCATTACCATGCTCAAATACGGCATCCCGGACCTGCGCGACATGTTCTCGGCGGATATGCGCTGGCTCCGCCACTTCGGTTTTCTGCCCTTCGACATACCGACGCTCGCAGGCGGGGTCTCGAGCTGAGGGACGCTGCACGAGCGGGCCATGGTGCGGGCATGGCACCCGGCCCCGAAAGCGGCACTCACTCCCGGCGGCCGAGATTGAACTAAAAGTTGACGC
>CAUJKI010000503.1 GCA_963205015.1 Pseudomonadota bacterium | reverse complement strand
AGGCCAGGTTGCGCCTTCACGAGGACTAGAAGGCCGTCGACGCCCGCCGGCTTGGTGTCAAAGGTGCCCGTGCTCATGATCTTGGTGCGCACGGCCTCGAACACCTTCTCAGCCTCGGGCTGCACGAGCTGCTTCAACTCGGCTTCGTGGCTTTGGACGGTCATCCTGCCGCCGAACAGCTTCTCAACCACGCCGGCCAAGTGACCCAGCACCGACACAGGGCCGAAGTAGTCCTTCTTGTCCTTAGTCACGAACAAGTAGGGCCTCAGATCCAGGCCAGCCAGCTTCGGTGAAAGGCGCGCCCAATTGCGCACGGCGTCCGACGACTTCCACTCGGTCAACACAGCGTTGTCGAGTGCGGGAGCTGACTCGGCGGCCTTCTGCCCCTTTCCCTCACCAGCCTGGGATTCGTTGCCATCAGCCGCCGCCAAACCCTGCTCCAGCGTTTCGAGGTCTTCGCACAATCCCTCCGGATGGATCGCTGCCACGAAGGCGATCTGCTCGAATAGTCTCGGGATGAAACGCTCTGCGAGCATGAGCTTCGCGAGCACGGGCAGCTTGATGTCATCGCCGAATCCGCGTGCGGTCGCGGTGCGCTCGCGCAAAAGCAGCGTATTGAGAAAGCGCTTGATCTGACGCGGGTTTCCCTTCGTGCCGCTTGCAAGGACAGGACCGATCTGCTCACTGAGTGCAAGCGCGTTGTTGGCCTTCTCGGCTTGCTTGCCGAGTGCCGTCTTGACGGTTGGTGCGTCCAGACCGCCGCTGGTCCATGGACGCTTCAGCTTCTCCCTTGCTGCCGCGATCAGCTTCGCGTAGTCCGCGTCTCCCTCACCAATCTCTGCGCCAGCCAACAACAATGTGACGTAGATGCGCGTCTCCGTCTCCCCCAAGGCCGGGATTCGAAACGGAACCTGGATGAGTTTTTCGAGATAGTTGCGTGCATAGTCCCGCGGCCCCGTACTTTCGGGCAGGTCGGGAAAGTGCTTGCGCACCGCGTACTCGATCATTGCCTCGTCGGCCGCAACGACGAATGCGGTTCGCGCGGTGAAAACGAGAAGACGGATGGCTTCGAGTGTCTCGATGGCGGTGTCGGGCAGGCAACGATCGAGGTCGTCAATCAGGACAACGAGCTGCTTGACGCCAGCGTCTTTCAAGAGGCGGTCGAATGCCTTGCGGAACGCTTCCACTTCCTCCGGCACATTCTTGGCCTCGCTCGGCTTCAGCACAGCCTTCACCTCGTCGATGACCGTCGAGATGTTTTCCTTCGTCGCGAGCTTGGCTGGGTCCGCCACCACCGCTTCGAGCGAGCCGACGATTGCGCCGACTTGATCGGGCGTCGGAATGCCGGTGAACGCGGTTATGGCCAAGCCACCGGCTCTCTTGGCAACCTTCAACCAGTCGATGCGGCGAAACACATCCTTGACGGCGGCCGCAGCTTTGTTCAGTGCCGGACGCTTCTCGACCAGCCCCGTCACGATCCCCTCGATCAGGGCTATCTTCGCGTCTTCGAAGCCCTGAAAGCGCCATCCATTGAATTTGAGGCAAAGGACGTCGTCCTCGTCTGTGAAACCTGCCTCGATCATTTCGAGGACGCTGGACTTGCCCGCGCCCCAGTCCCCATGTACGCCGATCGTCATCGGATGGTCGGGTTTGGCGCGGAGCAGCCCGATGATCGAGGCGGCAATCGCCTCGTTATTCAGCAGATCAACTTTGGTCTCGTTGTCGCTCAGAATCATTCGCGTTGTTCTCCCCCAACTGGCCTCGCCTTCGGCAATGTCAGCAGTACCGAGCGGACTGCCGCACATACCGTATCCCAGGATCCGTTCAGCCTGAGTGCCATCGTTAGCTCGATCTGAACGCCAACGCCGCGGCGCCCCCGATTGCAGATGTTCTTCGGATCTGTAGCAAGAAAGGAGTGGCCGTTGCTTTGAACCTCAATTCCAAGTCCACCTACCGCTGCGCCAATCGCCAGTTTCAACTCGTCATCCAGCCCGCCAAGGAGCACCTTTGGATCGTCACCTCCACACCCATGAACAGCGATCACGTGATCGCACAGAGATAAGAGCTCCAAGCAACGCGGCTCATCGAATCGATGGCTCGTCAAATGCAACGCGGAGTAGTTGCCGGATGGCCGAATTCCTTCGAACAAGTAGAGATTGAAGTCATCGCCGGCGATGCCACGTGCCCTGTCTGAGGTGTAATGCTCGATGCGGCCACCATGGGGCGCGATGACAGCACTCGACGAACCCGCGACCGGGCGTAGGAGCACCTTGTAGTCCTTGCCTTCGGTTTGGGACTTGGCAAGGTCGGCATAGCCCATATAGCCGGACGCCAGGCCACTCATTCCTGAGCTCGCTTGGTCGTTGACAGCTTGGTCGTCACTGACGCTCCGAGAGCTTCGGGGCGCCCGATATGGGATGGACATAAATTAGCCCTTTGGTTTGCGCCGCCTTTACCTTGCGATCGATCATCTCTCGCATATTCAGGTGCCCTTCCAGCACCAAGATCAGATCTTCTCCGTCAATGAAGAGCGTCTGAATTTCCTTGCCGATGACGAGGCTACGGATAACCTCTGGACTGAAGCCATTCACTGAGATGAACAGTCCCCGCCCGTAGAGCTTCCCCGTTACCTTTCCCGCGAACTGGTAGACGGGCTCATTGCTCGCTGAACGCTCCTGCCACTTCGCTTCAATGAGATAGTGTTCTCCGTCGAACTTCACTGCCCCATCGACCTGCTCCCCGACCACGCGAAAGGCCTCGGTAGTCTCCAAGTGCGAGAGGCGGGACAACTCGGCAAGGATGCGTTCCAGTGCGTAACCACGCTGTTGACGCGAAGTCTTGTTCGCGAGCAAATCGAGGTACTCAGCGCGCAGTTGCTCTAGCGACGCGGTGGGTTGCTGGTGAACGGCTTCCTGCGCGGCCCGGCGCTCGCGATCGGCCTTGATCTTGGCGTCCCGAATCTCCTGCAGTTGGCGTAGGTGCTCCAGATTTCTGTGCGCTGCACTCCGGTCCAGCTTGCGCAGCTTGTCGAAGTAATACGGATCGAAATGCGACCAGTTCAGCAGTGACTGCAGCATGGCGCGAAGTGGACCAAGACCGTTATCTGAACGTGCGGCTAGTGCGTTGAAAAGAGCATCGACGACTTCGTGCCGCTTAAGCGCGTTCTCGCCTTCCAGTTGTAGATTCGAGATCTCTGCCTTCGTGCATCCGTGCTTCTCAAAGAAGCCCACGATGTCCTTGCGCGGCCAAAACAGCGACAGGATGCAGTCCTTCATGCAGCCCTTGATGTCAGCGGGAAAGCTCACGCCGTGTTCCCTTCATACAGCTCGGACCAGCAGTTGTTGGATCGCGTCGCTGGCCTGCCGCTGCCGCAACACCCTCGCCTCGCGCTGATCCGCCTCGTCGCCCTCCCCCTGCTCGAACTTGGCCACAG
>CAUJKI010000502.1 GCA_963205015.1 Pseudomonadota bacterium | reverse complement strand
GGACAAGAAGGACGCCAAGATCATCACGCTGTCGGGCGGCATGAAGCGTCGCGTCCTCATTGCGAAGGCGCTGGCGCACGAGCCGCGCATCCTGTTCCTCGACGAGCCTACCGCAGGCGTCGATGTCGAGCTTCGACACGGCATGTGGGAGGTGGTCCGCGAGATGCGCGAGGCGGGCGTGACCGTCATTCTCACCACGCACTACATCGAGGAAGCCGAGGAGATGGCCGATCGCATCGGCGTGATCAACAAGGGCGAGATCATCGTCGTCGAGGAAAAGGCGGAGCTCTTGCGCAAGCTCGGCAAGAAGGAGCTGATGCTGCGCCTCGCGGCTCCCCTTTCCGCCATTCCCGAGAGCCTTGCCGGCTATCCGCTGAGCCTCGCGGAGGATGGACGCACGCTGATCTTCACCTATGACGCCCGCGCCGAGCACACAGGCATCACGACACTCCTCAACATGCTGCGCGATACCGGGCTCGTGGTGACCGATCTCGAGACCCGCCAGAGCTCGCTCGAGGACATCTTCGTCGACCTTGTGAGACAATCCACATGAACCTGACTGCGGTCCACGCGATCTACCACTTCGAGATGGCCCGCTGGGGACGCACGCTGCTCCAGAGTATCGTGGCGCCCGTGCTCTCGACTTCGCTCTACTTCATCGTGTTCGGCGCCGCGATCGGCTCGCGCGTGCCGGAAATCGACGGCGTGAGCTACGGTGCCTTCATCGTTCCGGGGCTCATGATGATGCTGCTTCTTACCGAGAGCGCATCGAACGCGTCCTTCGGCATCTATCTGCCACGCTTCACGGGCACCATCTACGAGATCCTGTCGGCGCCTGTATCGCCCTTCGAGATCGTGCTTGGATATGTCGGCGCCGCCGCCACCAAGTCGATCATCCTGGGCCTCATCATCCTCGTGACGGCGAGCCTCTTCGTTCCCCTCCACATCGCGCACCCTATCTGGATGCTCGCGTTTCTCGTACTGACGGCGCTGAGCTTCAGCCTGCTCGGCTTCATCATCGGCATATGGGCCGATGGCTTCGAGAAGTTGCAGGTCATTCCCATGCTCGTCATCATGCCGCTGAGCTTCCTCGGCGGCACGTTCTATTCGATCAACATGCTCCCGCCCTTCTGGCAGAACGTCGCTCTGCTCAATCCGATGGTCTATCTGATCAGCGGCTTTCGCTGGAGCTTCTTCGAGATCTCGGATGTAAGCGTCGGCATCAGCCTCGCGATGACGCTCGCCTTCCTCTGCCTCTGTCTCGCCGTCGCCTGGTGGATTTTCCGAACCGGCTACCGCCTGAAACCGTGAGGCCACCGCTCAGTTCTTCTGCACGGTGCACGTGCCGCCTCCGGCGCGCAGCCGCTCGCAGAGCTTGAGGGCATCCGCGCGGCTCTCGGCGCCGACGCGCAACGCGATCATCGTCTGGCGTCCGCGACCGACAATGCGCGCCGGCACGAACATTGGTTCGGCATCGGCGAGCACCTTCGCGTGCTGCCGCTTCAGTGTATCGAAGAGGCCCGCGACCTTGGCCTCGGACGGTCCAGCGCCGAGTTGCACGCCCCATGGTCGCTGCAGCCCCCGCGGCGGCTTCGGCTTTGCTGCGAGCGCCACATGCACAAGCGCAGGGGCCCGCTTTCGGCAGGACTCCTGCAACTCCATCGAGCTCACGCCCGGAGGCTCGGCAGGCGTGGCACCCGCCTCCTTCCAGGTATCGGCGGCGTGACCGGTAATGAACTGCACATAGGCCCGGGTCTCGGCCGGCAGCGCCCGCCGGCCTTCGACCCAGGCGCGCACGCGCTCCGGCCCAGCATTATAGGCCGCCGCCGCAAGCCCGAAATTGCCGAACGCCTTCGTAAGATCTGCCAGCAGGCGGGCTGAATGAGGAATGGCCAGGAGCGGGTCAAAGGGATCCGCGAGCCCGCGCTCCTTGGCCGTTGCCGGCATGAACTGGGCTATGCCTTGCGCCCCCTTGTAGCTGACGACATTCGGGCGGAAACCGCTCTCGCGCCAGATCAGGCGCACGAACAAGGCCGGCGAGATGCCGGCCAGCGTCGCCTCCCGCTCCATCAAGGGGCAGATCGTCTCGACCAGCGGACGCTCCGGCTCGGCCGCGCGTGCCACGTCCGCCCCTCCGGGAAGGCTCGGCAGAAGCAGCACGGACAATGCCAACGGCAGCTGGCGGAGCAAACGGGACATCGGCTCGGAAACGGCTTTGATCCGCCGACGGTTGCATCGGCGCGCGGAGTACTATTTGGCGGCGGCCGCACTCGACGGCAACCCCAGCTCCGCCTCGAGCTCGGCTATACGCGGGCGCAGCTTCGACATTTCCTGGCTCCGCCGCACCATGCGTACCTGGATCCTGCCGATTTCCTGGGAGCTGTCCGCACCGCCGCGCCCGCGATCACGCTGAACATCGAATATGCGGCGCTGGTCTTCCTGGTTCTGCTCGGTGAGCTGGCGCAGCCGTTCCTTGGCTTGTGCAAGCTCGACCACCTTGCCCGTCTGGTCGGCCTTGCGCTGAAGCTCCCGCTCGAGATCCTCCAGCCGCTTCTGTACATCGCTCGCCACCGGCAGGTCGGGTCGAGCGAGCGCCCCCGGGGCCGCGGCGCGATGGAAGAAGAAATCCCCCGTCAGCGACGAGTGATCCCACGGCACCTGCCGGCCGCCGGTGGCTGCCAGCACGTCCTTGCGCACCTCAACCATCACCGATGTCAGATTGCGCTCGCCGGCCCGCACGCCCTTGACGAGGGCTTCAGTGAACGGCGAGTTCGCACCCTTCCCGTCGAGTGCGACATTGCCGGGTTGGGTCGAGTAGGCAATGAAGGTGCCGACCCCTGTCTGTACCTGGGCCAGTCCCTGGCCGATGCTCGTCGAGCGTGTTCCCATGGAGCGGGCGAGATTGCGCGCCAGCGGGTTGTCGCGGCAGGCATCGAGGAACACGAGATTGGTCTTGTTCTCGCGATCGATCTCCATCTGCCGGAGAACGAAATCGACCCCGACCGTATCGAAATCGAGGTCGCGCTCACGCTCCATGGAGGCGTCGACCGGCACGAGATAATTCCGCCCGCCCACCTGCAGGGCATGGCCCGCGTAGTAGAAAAGCGCCACGTCCGCATCGCCGAGCGTCCGCGCGAAGTCCCGCACCTTGATGTCGAATGTGCGCTTGTCCAGATCGAGCCCGGCAATGACTTCGAAGCCCGCCTCGGCCAGCGCCTTGGCCATCTCGGTGGCGTCGTTCACAGGATTGGCGAGCGGGGGGCTCTTCACATAGGCCGCGTTGCCGATCACCAGCGCCACGCGCTTCTCGGCGAATGCCCCGGGCGCAAGCAGCATATTAGCGAGCAGAATCGTGATCAGAAGGCAGATGCGCATCATGCGAGAGGTCCCCGGGGTGAGCGCAGGCAACCTAGGGGCCGATTTCGACCGATCCAAGACGATCTGGCATAGGTTGCGAGGGCTTGCGCGGGTTCACGGGAGGGAACTTCCCCGCCCCGGCTGTCGTTCAATTGTTGGAGAAGAGCCGAACAGGCCCCTGGCACGCCTTTCAATAGATCCCCAGCGACCCCAGATTGTCTGTATCGATGCGATCCACAATCCGCGAGCGAGTACCGCCATGTCAAAACGAACTGCTGCCGAAATCCGCCATTCTGCGCTGAAAACGCCGACGAGCCTTTCCTCGAACGCCGTCAAGGACATCTCTGCGGCCATGACGGCGGCGCTGGCCGATGTCTTCGCGCTCTATCTCAAGACCAAGAATTTCCATTGGCACATGTCGGGGCCGCACTTCCGCGACTATCACCTCCTGCTCGACGAACAGGCCGCCCAGATTTTCGCCATGACTGATGACATGGCCGAGCGCGTGCGCAAGATCGGCGGCAGCACACTGAAGTCGATCGGACAGATCTCGAAGCTGCAGCGCATTCTCGACAACGACGCCGATTTTGTCGCGCCGGACGACATGCTTGCCGAGCTTCGCGACGACAACAAGCAACTCGTCGACTCGCTTCGCGCCCTGCACGAGCTCACGGACGAGGCCGGTGATCCGGCAACGACCAGCCTCATCGAGAATTGGATCGACGAAGGCGAGCGGCGGGTCTGGTTTCTCTTCGAGACCCTGCGCAAGGACTAGCACGAAAAAGCGGCAACCAGTCCGGGCGGCCAGGCGTTGTGCGGCCGCGGGAGTTTCAGTACCCGCGATTTCCGCAGCAGGTATCCGTGTCCACGCCAAAGAAGGATCTGCGCGGCGGCCGGCCCATATGGGCCGACATGCCGCGCACCATCGTCAAGCATCGCTCCCGCCTCGCCCACGAGAAATGTGATGTCGCCGTTATCGGCGCCGGCATCAGCGGTGCGCTGGCTGCACTCGCGCTCGCCGAACGCGGCCATGACGTCGTCATCGTCGACCGGAGTGAACCCTGCCGCGGCAGTACGCTCGCCAGCACGGCCATGATCCAGTTCGAGCTGGACACGCCGCTCATCGAGCTCGCCGACAAGAAAGGCGCAGCGCTCGCAGCGCGCGCCTACCGTCGCTCGTTCGCGGCCGTGCAGGCCCTTGGCGAGCTGATCACGCGGCACGGCATCAAGTGCGCGTGGAAGGCGCGCAACGCGCTCTATCTCGCGGGCAACGAGCATGGTTGGCGTGCCCTGCAGGACGAAGCCGACTACAGGCTACGTATCGGCCTCCCCTCTACCTTTCTCGGCGGCCCGGAGCTTGCCTCGACATACGGCATTCAAAGAACAGGGGCGATCATCTCCGAAGGTGCCGCGGAGGTTAACCCGGTCCAGCTCGCCACGGGCTGCCTGCGGGCGGCACAGCGTCTCGGCGCGCGCCTTTACAGTCCGCATGAGGTGACGAGAGTCGACCCGCACACGCGCGGCGTCGATCTTCATACGGCGCACGGCCACGTCGTCTCCGCACGCCGCGCGGTCTTCACGACCGGGTACACCCTGCTTCCAGGGCTACCGCGCGACAAGTTCGAGATGGTCTCGACCTGGGCCATTGCGACGAAGCCGCTTGCCGCAGAGGCCTTCTGGCCGGGCCGCTGCCTCATCTGGGAGGCTGCCGATCCCTATCTCTACATGCGCGCGACCTGGGACAACCGCATTCTCGCCGGCGGCGAAGACTCCAAGCTCAGCAGTCCCGAGCGGCGCGACGAGGCAACGCCCGCGAAGGCCCAGCGCCTTCTCGCCAAGGTGCAGAAACTGCTCCCCGGCCGCCGCCTGACGCTCGACTATGCCTGGGCGGGCGCTTTTGCCGACAGCCCGACCGGACTGCCCTACCTCGCACCGGCCCCGGACCTCCCGCACTGCTTCGCCGTCCTCGGTTGCGGCGGCAACGGCATTACGTTCAGCGTCATCGCAGCAGAGGTGGTTCGCGGCTGGGTCGAAGGCAAGATCGATCCCGACGCCAAGCTCTTCCAGTAAAGAGGTGGGCGAAAGCCGTGCGGCGCGCAATTGTTTGACAGCCGCTGCGTGGCAGCCCTATACGCTTGCCCCATGGGAACGAACGCTCATCTCGCCAGCCAGTATTACGCGCCGTCCACATAACGGCGGCTGCACCCTCATGCTCAACCGCTGCGTTTCCGGCGGTTGATCATCAAAGGCGAGCGTCGGCATCGCAGCTCCACCTGGAGACGTGTGATGCCCTCTCAACGAAAAGCCTTCTCGACCATCGGCATTGTCGGCTTCGGCGCATTCGGCGCGCTGATCGTCAGGCATTTGGCACCGCATTGCCGCGTGCTCGCCTTCGACGTCCAGCCGCGTGATACGGAAGGCCTGCCGGTCACATTCTGCGACCTGCCAACGGTCGCCCGATGCGACGTGCTCGTGCTCGCCGTACCGGTCAGCACGCTCGCCGACGCAATCCGCGCGCTGCGACCGCATCTCCAGCCCGGCACCATCGTCATCGACGTCGGCTCGGTGAAGATCGAGCCCGTGCGCATCATGCTCGACGAGCTGCCGCCGTTCGTCGAGATCATCGGCTCGCACCCGCTGTTCGGCCCGCAAAGCGCGAAGGACGGCGTGGCAGGCCACCGCATTGCCTGGTGTCCGGTGCGCGGGCGCTCGGCCGGACGCATCGCCGCCTTTCTGCGCCACGTGCTGAAGCTCGATGTCATCCCCACAACGCCGAATGAGCACGACCGGCAGATGGCCGTCGTCCAGGGCCTCACACACCTCATTGCGAAAGTGCTCGTGCGCATGGAACCGTTGCCGACCCGCATGGCCACGCGGAGCTTCGACCTGATCCTGCAGGCGACGGACATGGTCCGCCACGATGCTCCCGCCGTCTACGAAGCCATCGAGCGGGCCAATCCGCACGCTGCGGCGGTGCGCGAGCGTTTTTTCGCACTTGCTGAAGAGGTTCGCGGCTCTCTCGAGCCTGAACATTCCCTCCCGCCGGTCGCTGCGGCGGCCTATTGAACCGGCGCCAGTACTGCCCTCACCAGAGCTGCCTTGAGATCTCCGACTCCTGTATATTCATCCCATGGACTGGACGGACGAAGGAATCATCCTGGGCGTCAGGCCGCACGGCGAGACAGCGAGCGTCGTCGAGCTGTTGACGCGGACTCATGGCCGCCATCTCGGCCTCGTCCATGGCGGGCGCTCGCGGCGGATGCGCCCAATCCTGCAGGCAGGCAACCACGTCGAGGTGAGCTGGAAGGGCCGCCTCGCCGAGCATCTCGGCCACGTGGCGCTGGAGACGCGCCGTGCCTATGCCGCCGAGGTCATGGATCACCCGATGCCGCTCGCCGGCCTCTCCACGCTCACGGCCCTCACCCGCCTGCTGCCCGAACGCGATCCGCACCCAAGCCTCTATGAGGTCAGCCTGTTCGTGCTCGGCTTTCTCGACGAGCCGGACGTGTGGCCCGCGCTTCTGGTCCGCTGGGAGCTCGCCCTGCTCGAAGAGCTGGGCTTTGGCCTCGATCTGACCGCCTGCGCCGCGACAGGCAGCAACGACGATCTGATCTATGTTTCGCCGAAGAGCGGACGCGCCGTCTCGGCCTCCGCGGGTGAGCCCTATCACGACCGCCTGCTGGCGCTCCCGCCGTTCCTGCGTGGGCGAAGCCAGGGGGTCGTTTCGCAGAGCGATCTTGCCGCCGGTTTTGCGCTGACGGGTCATTTCCTGGAGAACCGCATTCTGGCACCCCGCGGCGAGGTCCTGCCCGAGGTCCGCGGGCGCCTCGCGGACATGCTCGCCCGCGCCCGCAAATCGGCGGACGTCACCGCCCTCGCCCGCAACGGGTGATCAGCAGTCCACCTGAAAAACGAGGGCGCCAGTTCGCGCCCGAGGCGCTATGATCCCCTCGAAGCCGCCACCCCGGTCCCATTCAGGTCCAGGCAGGCGCACCCGCCCCATCAATCCCCCGGAGGATCCCCATGGACAAGAAAGTCATCACACTCCTGAAGACACAGTGCTTCATCGACGGCAAATGGGTGGGAAAACCCGAGATCCCCGTTACGAACCCGGCGACCGGCGAGGAAATCGCCAAGGTACCCCGCCTCGGCGCGGCCGAGACCAAGCAGGCCATCGACGCCGCCGAGAAGGCCTTCAAGAGCTGGAGCAAGCTGCTCGCCAAGGAACGCTCGGCCATCCTCCGCAAGTGGTTCGATCTTCAGGTCCAGCACGCGGACGAGCTGGCGCTGCTTCTGACCAGCGAGCAGGGTAAGCCGCTCCCCGAAGCGCGCGGCGAGATTATCTACGGTGCCTCGTTCACCGAGTTCTACGCCGAGGAAGCCAAGCGCATCTATGGCGAGACCATCCCGAGCTTCAAGCAGGGCAGCCGCATCGTCGTCATCAAGCAGCCGCTTGGCGTCATCGGCGCCATCACGCCCTGGAACTTCCCGCACGCGATGATCACGCGCAAGGTCTCGCCCGCGCTCGCCGCCGGCTGCACGGCTGTGGTCAAGCCCGCGACCGAGACACCGCTCACCGCTCTCGCGCTCGCAGAGCTTGCGCGCCAGGCCGGCATCCCCCCAGGCGTGTTCAACGTCATCACCGGCAAGTCGGCCGAGATCGGCAAGGAGCTGACGACGAGCCCGAAGGTGCGCGGCATCACGTTCACCGGCTCGACGGAGATCGGCAAGGTGCTCATGGAGCAGTCCGCCTCGACCATCAAGAAGGTCGAGCTGGAGCTCGGCGGCAACGCGCCCTTCCTCGTGTTCGACGATGCCGACATCGACAAGGCCATCGAAGGCGCCATGGCCTCGAAGTACCGTAATGCCGGCCAGACGTGCGTGTGCGCCAACCGCCTGCTCGTGCAGGAGAAGGTCTACGACGAGTTCGTCGCCAAGCTCGCCAAGACCGCTGCCGCCATGAAGGTCGGCGACGGCACCGAGACGGGCGTCGTACAAGGCCCGCTCATCAACAAGGCAGCCATCGAGAAGGTCGAGGAGCACATTGCCGACGCCGTGGCAAAAGGCGCCAAGATCGTCACCGGCGGCAAGCGCCACAAGCTTGGCGGCACGTTCTTCGAGCCGACCGTGCTCGCGAACGTCACACCCGACATGAAATGCGCGCGCGAGGAGACGTTCGGCCCCGTCGCCCCGGTCTTCAAGTTCAAGACCGAGGAGGAAGGCATCGCCATGGCCAACGACACCGAGTTCGGCCTCGCCTGCTACTTCTATGCGCGCGACATCGGCCGTGTCTGGCGCGTGGCTGAGGGTCTCGAGTACGGCATGGTCGGCATCAACGAGGGCATCATCTCGACCGAGGTCGCACCCTTCGGCGGTGTGAAGGAGTCAGGCCTCGGCCGCGAAGGCTCGGCCCACGGCATCGATGGCTTCGTGGAACTCAAGTACATGCTCATGGGTGGTCTGTAGGAGCGGTGCCCGCGCCACAAACTCAACAGGTCCCCTCTCCCCGCTCTTTGCGGGGAGAGGGTTAGGGTGAGGGGCGGCGGCATACTCTACCGTCAAACAAGTTCCCGCCCCTCATCCTAACCTTCTCCCCGTAAGGACGGGGAGAAGGGATAGCGGTGCGCTCGCCGCACCCGCCAGTGCATAAAAGA
>CAUJKI010000501.1 GCA_963205015.1 Pseudomonadota bacterium | reverse complement strand
GGAGGAAAGCAGGCATAGAGCAGCGCGCCGCATGGCAGGAGGCCTCTTGAACAGTTCGGGAAATCCGGGCCGGCAGAGCCGACGGATCGACCCGCATCAGCCCACACCAAAATGCTTACATCAGCATGACTGGTTCGCCACGTCCTCGCAAGCTAAACCCATCCATTCCAATTGATTGCGCCATATCTTTGGCCATTTTGCTCCGGTTTGCTGATTCGTCGTGGGACGCTCATCACCGACACGTGACGGCCACGGAAAGTCCGCTCCCTCCTGCTGCCGGCCTGACCGTGGCCCCGTAACGCTTTGCACGATCTCACCGTTGCATATGAACTGTCGTTCGTAGGCGGAGCCGGCCGTTGCCCCGATCATGGGGCTCGGCTAGCTTCCGAAGATCAGGCCGTGGCCTCGCGGCCCTGCCCTCAGCGCGACCGGCCTCCCATGTCCCAGAACCCCTTCGACGCCCATCTCGGCAAAACGCCCGCCAACTACCAGCCGCTCACCCCGCTCACCTTCCTCGAGCGCTCGGCCGCGATTCACCCCGAGCATGTGGCCGTCATCCACGGGCGCCAGCGCTTCACGTACGCACAGCTCTACGAGCGCGCCCGCCGTCTCGCCTCTGCGCTCGCGTGGCTCGGGATCGGCGCAGGCGACACCGTGTCGGTCATGCTCCCGAACACCCCGCCGATGCTCGAAGCGCACTTCGGCGTCCCCATGACGGGCGCCGTCCTGCATTCGATCAATACCCGCCTCGATGCCGCGATCGTCGCCTTCCAGCTCGACCATGCCGATGCGAAGGTCCTGATCTATGACCGCGAATTCTCCGCGACGATCAAGGAAGCCGTCGAGAAGTGCCGCGTGAAGCCGCGCCTCGTCGAATACGACGATCCCGAGTTTCCGCAGATCGGCGAGCGGCTGAGCCCCGTCGAATACGAGGACTTCATCAAGCGCGGCTTCGCGAGCTACAAGTGGCGCGTGCCGGCGGACGAGTGGGACGCAATCTCACTCAACTACACATCCGGCACGACGGGCAATCCCAAGGGTGTCGTCTATCATCACCGCGGCGCGCACCTCATGTGCTACGCCAACATCGTCTCGGCCCAGATGAGCCGGCATTCCGTCTATCTCTGGACGCTGCCGATGTTTCACTGCAACGGCTGGTGCTTCCCCTGGACGGTCACGGCCGCAGCGGGAACACACGTCTGCCTCCGCTGGGTGCGCGCGGGCGCCATCTTCGAAGCCATGGCCGAGCACAACGTCACACATCTGTGCGGCGCCCCGATCGTGATGTCGTCGCTGCTCAACGCGACGGCGAACGAGGTCCGCCCGCTGCCGCACCGCGTGCAGTTCATCACCGCTGCCGCGCCGCCGCCGGAAGCCGTGCTCTCGCGCATGGAACAGGCGGGATTCGACGTGACGCACGTCTACGGTCTCACGGAAACCTACGGCCCGGCCTCGGTGAACGAATGGAAGAGCGAATGGGACGTGCTCGATTCCTCGGCGCGAGCAGGGCGCAAGGCGCGCCAGGGGGTGCGCTATGCCGCGCTCGAAGGGCTCACCGTGATGAACCCCGAAACGATGGAGGTCGTACCTGCCGACGGAGAGACTCTCGGCGAGGTCATGTTCCGCGGCAATATCGTCATGAAGGGCTACCTCAAGAACCCGCAGGCGACCGACGAAGCGTTCGCCGGCGGCTGGTTCCATTCGGGCGATCTCGGCGTGCTGCATCCCGACGGCTACATCCAGCTCAAGGACCGCTCCAAGGACATCATCATCTCGGGCGGCGAGAACATCTCCTCGATCGAGGTCGAGGACGTGCTCTACAAGCACCCTTCGATCGCGGCCTGTGCCGTCGTCGCCAAGCCCGACGAGCGGTGGGGAGAGACGCCGTGCGCGTTCATCGAGCTCAAACCCGGCGCCGAACTGCTCGCCTCTGACGTCATCACCTGGTGCCGCGAGCGGCTCGCGCACTACAAGTGCCCGCGCCACGTCGTGTTCGCCGAGGTGCCGAAGACCTCCACGGGCAAGATCCAGAAATTCCGGCTGCGCGAGATGGCGAGGGAGATCTGAACCGCGCGCGTCCGCGACCCTAGAACCGAATCTCACACGGCGCTGCCCACGAAAGCCTGAATTCTGCGAATCTGGAAGGAGCAACCACCATGCAGCTTGGAAAAGACATTGCTGCCGTCATCACGGGCGGCGCCTCCGGCCTCGGCGCGGCAACCGCCCGCGCGCTTGCCGGCAAGGGCGTCAGAGCAGGTATTCTCGACGTGAACGAGGCCGGCGGTACGGCGCTCGCCAAGGAGCTCGGCGGCACCTTCGCCAAGTGCGACGTGACGAGCGAAGCGGACGTGGATGCGGCCCTCGCCGCTGTCCGCAAGGCGCACGGCCAGGAGCGCATTCTCGTCAACTGCGCCGGCATCGCCATCGGCCAGCGTACGGCGCGCAAGGGCAAGGAAGGCGCGCCTCCCGTACCCCACGACCTCGCGAGCTTCGTGCGCGTGATCTCGATCAACCTGATCGGCACGTTCCTCATGATGTCGAGGAGCTCGGCAGGAATGCTGGCTCTCGATCCGATCGGCCCCGACGGCGAGCGCGGCGTCATGATCAATACATCCTCGGTTGCTGCTGAGGATGGCCAGATCGGACAGGTGGCCTACGCCGCGTCAAAAGGCGGCGTGAAGTCCATGGTGCTGCCGGTGGCGCGCGATCTCTCACAGAGCGGCATTCGCGTCTGCGCGATTCTGCCGGGGCTCTTCCACACGCCCATGTTCGACGGCCTGCCGGAAGATGCGCGCAAGGCGCTCGCGGCCTCCGTGCCCTTCCCCTCGCGCCTCGGCAGTGCGACGGAGTACGCCGCACTCGCGACTCATATCTGCGAGAACGTGATGCTCAACGGCGAGTGCATCCGCCTCGATGGCGCTATCCGCCTGGCGCCGCGCTGAGCTGTTCGCAGGCGCACGGCAACGGGGCGTGATCAGACGGCGGGATCGCCGGATTGCTTTGCGGAAGGGACGACGTCCTCGGGCTTCAGGCGCCCCTCCGCGATACGCTGGCCTTCCTGGGCGAGTGCCGCCGCGAGTTCCTCGCGCGCCTTCTCGGCCTGACGCTGGCGGTTCCAGAGCGAGGCATAGAGCCCATCCCGCGCCATGAGCTCGGCGTGCGTGCCCTGCTCGACGAGGCGGCCCTTGTCGAGGACGATAATGTTGTCGGCGTGGACGATCGTCGAGAGACGGTGCGCGATCACGAGCGTCGTGCGATCCTTCGCAACCTTATCGAGCGCATCCTGGATCTCCTTCTCGGTGTGGCTGTCGAGCGCGCTCGTCGCCTCGTCGAGCATGAGGATCGGCGGCGCCTTGAGGATCGTGCGCGCGATCGCGACGCGCTGCTTCTCGCCGCCGGAGAGCTTGAGCCCCCGCTCGCCGACCATGGTCTCATAGCCTTCGGGCAGCGTCTTGATGAATGCATCGATCTGGGCGAGCCGTGCTGCGGCCTCGATCTCGGCCTGGCCCGCATCGGGCCGGCCGTATTTGAGATTGTAGAGGATGGTATCGTTGAAGAGCACGGTGTCCTGCGGCACGACGCCGATCGCCGCCCTCAAGCTCACCTGCGTCACCTCGCGAATGTCCTGCCCGTCGATGGTCACCCGTCCGCCGGCGACATCATAGAAACGCAGCAGAATCCGGCTGATCGTCGACTTGCCCGCCCCCGAGGGCCCGACGATCGCCACCATCTTCCCCGCCGGTACCTCGAAGGAGAGTCCCTCGATGATCGGCCGCTCCGGCTCGTAGTGAAAGCGCACGTTCTCGAAGCGCACGGCGCCGCCGCTGACCACGAGATCGCGCGCACCCGGCACATCCGCCACTTCCGGCGGCTCGCCGAGCACGTCCATCATGGTTTCGATATCGGTGAGGCCCTGCTTGATGTCGCGGTAAACCCAACCCATGAAGTTCAGCGGAATGAAGAGCTGAAGCATGAGCGCATTGACCATGATGAACTGGCCGAGCGTGTTCGTGCCGGCAATCACGTCGCGTGCCGACATCACCATGCAGAGCGTGAGGGCGAGCGTGAAGATCACCGCCTGCCCCGTATTGAGCCAGGCCAGCGAGGTGTACGTGCGGACGCTGGCGCGCTCGTAGGTCGCAAGCGAAGCATCGTACCGCGCGGCCTCGCGCCCCTCGGCGCCGAAGTATTTGACGGTCTCATAGTTGAGCAGGCTGTCGATGGCCTTGGTGTTGGCGTCGCTATCGCTCTCGTTCATGGTGCGGCGGATGCGGATGCGCCACTCGGTCGCGAAGATCGTGAACCACATATAAAGGCCGATCATCACCGTCACGACGATGACGTAGCGCCAGTCGAACTCGTAGGCGAGCACGCCGAGCACCAGCGCGAACTCGAGAATCGTCGGCACGAACGTCATCAGCGTCATGCGCGTGATGTTCTCGATGCCGGTGCGCCCGCGTTCGAGGACGCGCGTCAGGCCGCCTGTCTTGCGCTCGAGATGGAAGCGCAGCGAGAGCTCGTGCATATGCCTGAAGGTCGTGAGCGCGAGCTGGCGCACGGCATTCATCGCCACGGTGGCGAACAGGCCCTCGCGTGCCTGGGAGAAGATAACGATCGCAATGCGCATCGCGCCATAGAGGAGCGTTGCCGCAATCGGCGCGCCGATCAACCAGTTCCAGGCAATGCCGACCGACTGTTGCCCGCCCGTGGCCGCGACGAGCGCATCGGTCGCCCACTTGTACGTGAAGGGCATCGCGACCGTGACGAGCTTCGCGAGCAGCATCAGGACGAGGGAGATGACGACAGTGCGCTTGAGGTCCGGGCGGTCGCGCGGCCAAACATAAGGATAGATGCCGCGCAACGCCCTAAGCGAGCCGCGTTCGGACGTTCTAGAACTCGCGCCGCGGCGCTGCGCTCGTCCTCCGCTCGCTTCGCGCTGCATGAACTGACTCCTCGGTGCTGCCGGCCTCGCAGGATGCCATGCCCTGCTGGGTGGGTGGCTCGTCAGCTCTTAGCACCTCGCACTTGAATTTGCGCGCTCGCCGCGGGCCTATCCACGCCGCGTTCAGCGAACGCTCATCACTGCCGCGAAACCCGAGAAAGACCGGGGTGCGGACAGAATAGAAAGAAGTCCGCCCGTCGCGTGGCTGTACGGCGGACACTCCGTCGATGGCTCGCGACGACCGCGCGGCGCGACGCGGCCCTGAGCGATCGCCGCGCAGGTGCGCAGGGCCGGCAGTGCGACGCCGCCACGCGGGACCGCGTCCGCGAGCGGATCGCGGCTGTTCGCCTCGTAGCCTTGCGCGATGGCGCAGCACGGGCTGGCGTCACCACTGGCACGCGCGCTTCCACAACCGCACGGGCCTCGCCGCCTTCCGGCGGCGCGCGCCCCTCGACTTTGCTCGCCTGCTCCGCGGCCTGTCGCACGCGCTCGGCTTCGGCGCGAGCCTCGGCAAGCTTCTTCGCTTCGGCATCGCGCGCCTGCTGCTCTTCGACGCGCTTGCGCTCCTCTGCCGTGCGCGCAGCCGCCTCGGCGAGCTTGCGGGCTTCGGCCTCCCGTGCCTGCTGCTCAGCCTGACGCTTGCGCTCTTCGACGGCGCGCAACTCCGCTTCGGTAGCGGCGCGCTCGGCCATGGCCTTTGCCAGCGCTTCCGCCTGACGGCGTACCTCCGCCTCGTGCGCCTTCTGCTCGGCTTCGAGCTTGGCGCGGGCGGCTTCTTCGGCATCGCGCGCTTCGCGCTCGCGACGCGCCTGATCGAGAAGTTTCTGGGCTTCCTCCTGCCGACGCGCCTCCGAGGCTTCCCTGGCTGCGACAGCCGCGCGGCGGGCCGCTTCCGCGCGCTCGCGCTCGGCGGCAGCCTCGGCCTCCGCCTTGCGGGACGCCTCCTCCCGGCTGCGCGCGGCCTGAGCTTGCTTCGCCGCCTCGTCGCGGCGGGCCTCCTCGGCTGCGAGCCTGGCCTCGGCTTTCTTCAGTTCCTCGATGCGCGTCGCTTCGTCCGGCTGGCGGACAATCTGGGTCTCGGGCGCAGAGCCCTTCGCGGCTGGCGCCGCCGGAGAAGATGGCGCCGGCCCGGCCGGCGGCGGCGCCGGCACCGCGACCTCGGATCCGCCTGCCGGGCTCGATGTCCGGCTCAGACGCTGCATGAGATCCTGGTGCACGCGGTTCGTCTCGTGCAGCCACTCGGCAAATCGTTCGATGAGGCTTTTGTCCCTCGCACGCCGATCCTCGCCTGCAGGCGGACCGGCCTGCGGCTGGGCGCGAACATCATCCGGTGCGGCGCCGAGAAACGCCATCAATGCCATGCCGAGGACGGCATCCCGCACCATCTGCCGGACGGAGCGGCGCAGACACCGCCCATGCCCGTTCCGAGATCCAATTCGGCGGGCATTCTCAATTCCTTGCATGACGATCCTGACGCCACTTGGCAACGCGATGTGGGAGCTTAGCCAAATCTCCGGGCGCGCGCCATGGCAGGGCCGCCACGCGGGAATGCAGATCGTCTCTCCCGAGGGGAGATCAGGTGCCCGAGCGCTTGCGCTCAGGCGGCGCACTATCGAGCGGCGGTTCGGGAGAGCGATCGGGGTCGCGACCGGCAAGCCGCTCGAGGCTCTTTGTGAGCGACGCCGGCAGCGTGGTCTCGCGGATGGTGAACGGCATGGGCCGGTTGCTTTGCGTGCGCGGCAAGGCACCGTTCAAGGGGGGAGGTGGCGGCGGCATCCGCTGCCCATCGAGCGGAGGCGGTCCGGCCGGGCGCTGATGCGGCAGCGGTGGCGGCGGCTCAGGGCGCGCACCGTTGGCTGCAGCCGGCGGCGGCATGGGTGGCCGGCCGGGCGGCGGTCCCATTGGCGGCATCTGGGGCGGGCTCTGCGGCAGGCCAGCCGAGGCGCCGATCGGCGGACCGGGCGGAACGCCCGGCGGCGGCATCAACGGTGGCGACGCGGCCGAAGGCACACCGGGCAACGTCGGCCCGCCCTTAGGCGGCCCGGCTTCGGCCGCTTTCAGGACCGCAGCGAGGGTGCCCGGCGGTGGTGCCGAACTGGCCGGGATGGGCGCCGGCATCGGCCGTGGCTCGGCAGCCGCTACCTGAGGGGGCGGCGCAGGCGGCACGGTACGCGGCAGCATCGGGGGCGGTCCAGCGCCATTCGGCCCCACAACCGGCGCACCGGTTCGTGGCGGCGCGGGACGCACGGGCTCCGGTGGGGGCGGCGCGCCATTGCGCGGCCCCGGGTCGGGAACAGGCGCCGGACGGCCCGTGCGCGCGGCCGGCGCCGGGGGCGCCTCCTTGCCGCTCACATTGGCCGGCTGGCGCTGCGCGCTCATCTTCATCGCGCGACGACCCATCTTCTTCTCGGACTTGGCGACGAGGCGGATGAGCTGCTGCGCATCGCGTTCCGACATTGGCTGGCCGTAGTAGAAGCCCTGCGCATACTCGCAGCCAAGCGCACGCAGGAACGCCGCATCCTCCGGCGCCTCGACGCCCTCCGCCACGACCTTATGTCCCAGCTCGTGCGCGAGCAGCACGATTGCCCGCACGATCGCGCCGCCGGCATCGCTTTCCGTCCCCGCCTGCACGAGCGCCTTGTCGATCTTGATAGTATCGAAGGGGAAGCGCTGCAGGTAGGCGAGCGAGGAGTAGCCCGTGCCGAAATCGTCGATCGCGAGATCGGCACCGGCGCTCTTGATGAGCTCGAGGACATGCGTCGCGCGCTCCGGGTTCTCCATCACCAGAGACTCGGTGATTTCGACCCTGAGCGAGCCGCGCGGGACCACGTTGCGCCCCATCAGGTGGCGTATCTCCGGCACGATGTCGGTATTGAGGAGCTGACGGCTCGAAACATTGACGCTGACGAACAGCGGATTCTCGGCGCGCGGCAGCAATGCCTGCCAGCGTGCAACGTCGCCGACGGCACGCGAGAGCACGTAGGAGCCGAGCTTGGCGACAAGATCGGTCTCCTCGGCAATGGGAATGAACTCAGCAGGACTCAACTGGCCGTACCGCGGATGCTCCCAGCGCACGAGCGCCTCGAAGCCGACGAGACTCTCGTTCGAGAGCGCGACGATCGGCTGGTAAAGAACCGTCAAGCGTCCCTGATCGATCGCGCGGCGCAGGTCGCTCTCGATGGCAATGCGCTCGTCCTTCTCGCTGCGCATCTGGGCCGTGAAGATCTCGATGCGGTCGGTACCGGCCCGCTTCGCACGATACATCGCCGTCTCGGCCTCGCGCATCAACTCGCGGGCGTCGGTCTGGTTCTCCTCAGCCGTGGCGATACCGATAGAGCCCGTGAGGATGATCTCCTGACTCGCGATCTTGATCGGCGAGCGGAGCGAGCGGCGCAGGCGCTCGGCAAGCATCGCGAGCTCGCGCGGATCGTGCTGCGCGGGAATGAGGATCGCGAACTGATCGCCGCCGATGCGGGCGAGCGTGTCACTCGTGTTGAGCGTGCGCTGGAGGCGGCGGGCGACCGTCAGCAGCAGGCTGTCGCCGACGACGAGCCCGAAGGCGCTGTTCACGCTCTTGAACTTGTCGAGATCGAGCAGAAGCACCGTCGGCCGCTGCGACGGGTCGCTGCGACCGCGCACGAGGGCCATGGCGAGGCGGTCGAGGAACAGCTCGCGATTGGGCTGGCCGGTGAGGCTGTCGTGGACGGCATCGTGCATCAGGCGCTCGCGCGCGCGCCGCGAATCCGTGACGTCGCGAATGAGGCCGACGCAGCGCAGCGAGCGGCGGTCGGCCGTCGGCACGGCCGCGCCGTCGAGTTCGAACCAGCGGTACGTGCTGTCGGCATGGCGAATGCGGAAGTCGAGGTTCACCGCACCGCCGGACTTGTCCTTGACGCCCTGAAAGAGCAGCAGCAGCCGCTCGCGATCGGCCTGGTGCAGATAGCTCAGGAGATCGTCGACCTTGCCCGAGAGGTCACCCGGCCTGAGCCCGAGCGTCGCCTCGATCAGCGGGTCCATCTTGATCTCGTCGCGCCGCGCATTCCATTCCCACACGCCAACGCTCGCCATCTCGATCGCCGTCGCGCGGAGTTGCCGGTCGGATGGGCTGTTCGCGAAGGCTGGCTCGGTGACACGGAAGGCAAACTGCGTGACGGTAAAGCCGATCAGCAGCGTGATCAGCACGAGCCCCGCGAGCAGACCCGAAATCGCGATCTCGCCCGAGAGGCGCCCGGTCAGCGTTGCCGCCGCGCCGAAGAGCCACACGAGCAGGAGGATCCATGTCGGCGCAACCGCCAGCGCGCGGTCGAGCCCTCGCAGGCAGAAGTAAAGGACGACGAGACCGCCGACCGTGCCAATCGCACCGAGCGAGAGCCGCGCCACCGTGGCGGCCAGACGCGGATCGAGGACCGCCGTCGCGACGATGATGAGCTGGCCGCCGATCCAGATCAGGAACAGCATCCTGAGGAAGCTGTTCCACAGGTTCCCGCGCAGGAACGTGAACAGGAATATGACAAGGCTTGCCGCAACCGCGGCCTCCGCCACCGCACGGTATTGGGCGTTGTCCTCCGGTCGCATGGGAAAGAGGCGCGGCCAGAATCCGAAATCGACGCAGAGCAGCGCCAGCACGCACCACGCGACGAGCGCGGCGCTCGGGAAGATCATCTTGTGATTGGCCGCGAAGACGGCAGTGAGGAAGATCGCGAGCAGACCTGTGAAGCCGAGCAGGATACCATTGAAGAGCTGACGGTCACGATGGCGCTGCTCGAAGGAGAGCGGTTTCCACAATTGCAGCGGCGCGATGCGCTCGGAGGCAAGCTCGACGACGAAGGTGACGGTGCGGCCGGGCTCGATACTGATGCGGAATATGTCGGCGCTGTCGTTCCTGATCCGCTCAGGCACGAAGCCCTCTGACTGAGTGATCGCTTCTATGCGCCGCGCATCAAGATCCGGCCAGATGACGCCTGATCGCGTCGTCGAATAGCGGTTGGCGGTGATCCAGCGCTCTATGGTCTTGTTCGTCGGATTGCGCAGCGCGAAGACGATCCAGCTCGGGTTGGTGCCGGGCGTCGTCGCGCGCACGTTCATGCGGAATGTGCCGCCGGTCGCATCCGGCGCCGTTTCCGCCTGGATGCTGTCGCCGCGGCCCTCGTAGAGCTCGCCGTGACTGGTGATATCGATGCGTTCGGCGTCCTCGCTGACCTCCATGGCCTCGAGCGCCAGTGCGCGGGGAGCACCGGCGGACAGGCTGAACAGCGCGACGAAAAGTACGGCGAGCAGAGAGAGGACCATGCGCACGGCGGCGATCCCACCGGCATCGTGGCCGGCAGTCCCCCCTTTCCTGCGCGCGCCCCCCACGATCATGCGTGCCAGTCCTCCTCGATCAGGCCGAAGAGGACATGATCCTGCCATTGGCCGTTGATGCGCAGATAGCGGCGCGCGAGACCCTCGCGGAGAAACCCGTTCGCCTCGAGCACGCGCTGCGAAGCGAGATTGTGCGGGAGACAGGCTGCCTCCAGGCGATGGAGGCGCAAATCCTCGAAGGCGAAGGGCAGCACCGCTGCGAGCGCGCTGCGCATGTTGCCTTGCCGCGTATAGGGCTGACCGATCCAGTAGCCGAGTGAAGCCGCCTGCGTGATGCCGCGGCGGACATTGGAGAAGGTGATCGCACCGATCAGGTGGCGGTCGCTGTCGCGGAAGATGAAGAAGGCGTAGCCGAGACCATCGCGGCGATTGCGCTGATAGAGCCGCACACGCTCGCGGAAAGCGGCGCGGCTCAGCTCATCGGCCGCCCACTGCGGCTCGAAGGGAACAAGATGCTCGCGGCTGATGCGGCGGACCTCCGCCCACTGCTCGTAGTCGGACATGGAAGGGGGACGCAGCCACAGCCCATCGCCACGGATGAACGCGCTTGCTTCCTCGATGAAGGACGGCCTCAGGAATGCCATGTCCGTCCTCCCTCCACGTCAGAGCCAGCGGCGAATGCCCTTGCGCCGGCACATCGCCGCCGCAAGGTCCGATGCTGCCCCAGTCCCTCGAGCCCGATCAATGGCGCACCGCCCGCTGCTCGACGTTGTCCACGATACTACGCCCGACCTTGCCGGCGCCGGCGAGCGCGAACGACAGCCTGGATCCCCCGACAACGCGCTCGGCGAGCGCGCGCACCTGCTCGGCGTCGACGGCATCGACTTTCTCGATCAGCTCGGCCGTCGGCATGAGGCGGCCGAGTGCCAGCATCTGCCGGGCCATCTGCTCGGCGCGCGCGATCGGACTTTCGAGGCTCATCAGCAGACCGGCCTTGAGCTGTGCCTTGGCGCGGCGCACTTCGCCCGCCTCGGGGCGGGTTGTAGCAGCCTTGTCGAACTCGCTCGCGACGACATCGATCAGCGTGCTCATCGTGTCGGCTCCCGTCGCTGCATGGATGTTGAACATGCCCGTATCGCCGAGCCCCCAGGCGCTCGAGTAGATCGCGTAGCAAAGCCCCCGCTTCTCGCGCACTTCCTGGAAAAGCCGTGACGACATCCCACCGCCGAAGAGCCCGGAGAAGACCTGCGCGGCATAGAAATCCGGCTCCCGGTAGGAAGGGCTCTGATACCCCATGACGACGTGCGCCTGCTCGAAGCGGCGCGACGACAGGCGCACCCCGCCAGCGTATTTCGCCGGCTTGGGCACGACTCGCTTGCCGCCACGAAGCGCCCCGAATAGGGCTTCAGCATGGCGCACAAGAGCCTGGTGATCGACGTTCCCTGCGGCGGAAAGCACCATGCCGCCAGCATGATAGCGGGCCTCCCGGAAGCGGTGCATGTCCTCGGCGCTGAAGCGCCCGACAGTCCGGCTCGTGCCGAGAATCGTCCGCCCGAGCGGCTGGCGCGGGAAGGCAGCGTCCTGGAGCAGGTCCAGCACGATCTCCTCGGGGCTGTCGCGGGTCGCGGCGATCTCCTGGAGGATCACGTTCCGTTCCCGTTCCAGCTCCTCGCCGGGGTAGGTGGGATTGAGCATAATGTCGGCGAGGATCTCGAGCGCGACGGGAAGGTCATCCTTGAGCAGGCGGGCATAGAAGGCGGTCGTGTCGAGGCTCGTCGCCGCATTGAGCTCGCCGCCAACCTCCTCGATCTCCTCGACGATCTCGCGGGCCTTGCGACGCGCCGTGCCCTTGAAGGCCATGTGCTCGATGAAATGGGAGATGCCGTTCTCGCGAGCACCTTCGTGGCGCGCACCGGTCGCCACCCAAACACCCAGCGCCACCGTCTCCACGTGCGGCATGTGATCGGAGATGATCGTCAGTCCGTTCGAGAGACGCGTCTCGTTGAGATGTCCATTGCGTTGCATGTCACGCGCGTCCCGCTCGGGCATGAGCGCCGACATGCCGCGCAACGGCCGCGGCATCATTGGGGAGGACGGTGACGCGCTCGGGCAATGCGCGCTGACGCGTGACCACCTCGGGTTCCGCAGGCGCACGGCCGATGGCACGGCGAATGGCATCGGGGAACTTCGCGGGATGCGCCGTCGCGAGCGTCACCATGGGCACTTCGGGGCGGCGTGGAACGCGTCCGGCTGCGGAGACTGCGACGGCGGTGTGCGGATCGGCAAGATAGCCGGTCGCGGCCTCGAGCGCGCGGATGGTGGCGAGCGTGCTAGTCTCGTCGGTGCGCTCGGCATCAAAGCCGTCCTTGAGCTGGCCGTGCTCACCCTGCGTCAGTGCGAAGCTGCCGCGCTCGGCGAGATCGCGCATGAGCGCGTTGACGCGCTCGGCATTCCGGCCGGTCACTTCGAAGAGCAGGCGCTCGAAATTCGATGAGATCTGGATGTCCATGCTCGGACTGAAGGTCGCCGCGACCTCGCGGCTCTCGTAGCGTCCCGTCTCCAGCATCCTCGTCAGGATGTCATTGACGTTGGTCGCGATGAGAAGACGGTCGATCGGCAATCCCATGCGCTTTGCAGCATAGCCGGCGAGGATGTCGCCGAAGTTGCCGGTTGGCACGGCATAGCTCACCGCGCGTCCCGGCGCGCCGAGCGCAACGGCGGACGTGAAGTAGTAGACGATCTGGGCCATGATGCGGGCCCAGTTGATCGAGTTCACGCCGGCAAGGCCCAGGCGGTCGCGAAAGGCGAGGTCGTTGAAGAGCGCCTTCACGATGTTCTGGCAATCGTCGAACGTGCCCTGGATAGCAATCGTATGGACGTTCGCCTCGCTCGGCGTCGTCATCTGGCGCCGCTGCACGTCGCTGACGCGGCCCTCGGGGAAAAGCATGAAGATGTCGATCGCGTCGCGGCCGCGGAAGGCCTCGATGGCCGCACCGCCGGTATCACCCGAGGTCGCACCGACGATCGTCGCCGTGCGGCCGCGCCGGCTGAGCGCGCGGTCCATGAGGCGCGAGAGCACCTGCATGGCGACATCCTTGAAGGCGAGCGTCGGCCCGTGGAAGAGCTCGAGAATCCAGTCCGAAGGTCCGACCTGCACGAGCGGGGTCACGACACGGTGGCTGAAGGTGGCATAGGCATCGGTGACGATAGCCGCGAGATCGGCGTCGGCGATCTCGCCGCCGACATACGGCTCCATGATGCGGACAGCGACATCCTCGTAGGGCTTGCCCGCAAATGCCGCGATCTCCTCGCGCGTGAGCTGAGGCCACTGCTCGGGCAGGTAGAGGCCGCCGTCGCGGGCGAGCCCCGTCAGCAGGACATCCTCAAAGCCGAGCGCCGGCGCGGCGCCGCGTGTGCTGATGTATCTCACGATCGATCCGTCAATGGTTGGCCGCCGAGTGCGGCCAGGAAAGGCCCGCCGACGATGGCATAGCCACTGTCCGGCAGGAAGGACATACCACGGCTTCAAGTCGATGATATCGGATGAATTTTGCCTGTAGCTTGTGGTGCCATGCAATCTTGCCGCGCCTGCCCTGGGCTCACACCTTCGGCGTCCGCCCGGCCAGTACCTCGGCGAAGACCTCCCGGTCGACATTGCCACCCGAGAGGACGACGCCGATCCGCTTGCCGGCCATCCTGCCGCGCTCCTGCATCAGCGCGGCGAAGGCCGCGGCACCGGCGCCCTCGGCGAGATTGTGCGTGTCCTCGTAGTAGGCGCGCATGGCGTCCGCGATCTCGTCCTCACTGACGGTGACGATGCGCGCAGCGCCGCGCGTCATGACGTCGAGCGCCGTCACGTCGGGCACGCGGCACGCCATGCCATCGGCGAAGGTCGCCGCCGTGTTGGTCGGAACCGGCTTGCCGGCGGCAATGGAGAGCGCAATGCACGGCGCATTGGCCGCGACCACGCCGACGACCTCGGTCTTCCTCCCCAGCAGATCGCGGGCCATGATCATGCCACAGGCGCCGGAGCCCATGCCGATCGGCACATAGACGGTATCGAGATCGGGAAGCGCGGTCAGCATCTCGCGGCCTGCCGTCGCAACGCCTTTCACAAGCGCGGCATCGAACGGGGGCACGATGTGCAGGTTGCGCGCCGCCGCCAGCCGGTAGGCCTCGTCCTTGGCCTCGTCGAAGTCGACGCCATGCTCGATCAACTCGGCACCGAACGCACGCATCGCGGCATTCTTCTCGCGCGAGTTGCCGTACGGGACGAGGATCACGCTCTTGAGGCCCACCGCCGTCGCGGCGCGTGCCACGGACTGGCCGTGATTGCCGCGCGTCGCGGTGATGACACCGTCGATCTTCGCGCCGGATTGCCGAAGCTCGTTCATATAAGTAATGCCGCCGCGCACCTTGAAGGCAGCGATGGGCGTGTGGTTCTCGTGTTTAACGAAGACGTCACACCCTGCCCGGCGAGAAAGCAGCGGCCAGTGGTGCTGGGGCGTCGGCGGCATGTGGCGGCCGACGACCTCGGCAGCGACCTCAAGCTCGGAAAGGGTGAACATGGACTGTCCTCCAGGACGCGCGCGACAAGAAGAGGCCTTCACCACCTCGACTGCACGGCGCCGCCCGGGTTTAGCAGCGCCAGAGCGCGAGCGAAAGACGACGCAGGCCTGCCCTGCGATATTCGCGCTCGCAGCCATACCTGCCATCTGATGATTGCCACAAGCCGACCGCGACAAGCGGGATCTGGAGGACGACGCGCGTGGATACCGTCTCCGAGCAACCGCTCGAAAGCTGGCCGCCGAGCGCTGCCGTCGGCTATTTCGCCGCCTTCGGGCTTTCGCTCGCCATGGCGGTCGGCAACAGTCTCGCGCGCTTCGCCTACGCGCTCGTGCTGCCGGCCATGCGGGACGATCTGGCCTGGACCTATACCGAGGCCGGCGCTCTCAATACGATCAATGCCGTCGGCTATCTCGCCGGTGCCGTCGTCGCGGTCGCAAGCATCCGCCGTCTCGGGCCGAAGATGCCGTTCATCGTCGGGCTGTGGGCAACCGCGATCACCGTGCTCGCGACGGCGTTCGTGCGCGATTTTGCAGCCATCGCCGCGATCCGGACCCTGACCGGGATCGCCGCCGCGTATGTCTTCGTCACCGGTGGTGTGCTGGCCGCAAGCGTCTTTCCGCGCGATGCACGCCGCGCCGCCTCGGCCATCGCCATCTACTTTGCCGGCGGCGGCCTCGGCCTGCTCGTCACGGCTTTGACGATCCCCTGGCTGCTCGAAGCGCGCGGCGATGCGTCATGGCCCGAAGCCTGGCTGCTGCTCGGTGGCATGAGCCTCGTCATGAGCCTGCTCGCGACACTGGCCGCGCGGCCTGTCGCCGTCGCCCGGCCCATGCGCCAGCCGACGCCCTGGTCCAAGAGACCGCTCGCACCGCTCTACGTCGGCTATGGCTGCTTCGCGCTCGGCTATTTCGCCTACATGACCTTCATCGTCGCCTGGATGCGCGAGCAGGGCATGAGCGGCACGGATATCGCGATCGTCTGGGCCGCCCTTGGACTCTCGACCATGCTGTCGCTTCGTATCTGGGCCCGTCCCTTCGCCACTTGGCCGGCGGGAAGACCCTTTGCTGCCGTGATGGCGACCGTCGGGATCGGCGCGGCGCTGCCGCTCGCAGGTGGGGGACTGCCGATCATGATCGCCTCGGCACTGCTGTTCGGCTGCTTCTTCATGGTGCCGGCGGCGGTGACGGCCTTCATCAAGGGGGCCTTGCCGCCGGTGCTCTGGGGCGAGGTTTTCGCCTCCTTCACGCTCGTCTTCTCGATCCTTCAGTGTTTCGGACCGGCGGCGACCGGCTACCTTGCCGACCTCACCGGCAGTCTCGCCGCAGGACTTGGCGTCTCCGTCGCGATCCTCCTGCTCGGCGCAATGGCCGGATGGATGCAGAAGGCCAGCGTGTAGCTGTGGAAATACTCAACTTGAGATTGCAATAAGGGTCGAATCACGCCACATAGTTGCTCGTCCACTTGTGTCCGCTGCACGTGTGGTCCAGACCCGAACTTGAATGAGGCGCCAATGTAACCGCGTTGCGGCGCCTCAATTTTTCATAAACCAAATTGTGACTGAACATTGGCCAGCAGCCACGATTCCGTCTCTAGGTGACCACGCGAATCATCGAGCTTTCTTCCGAAAGGAGAAATCCGATGCGTGGTCCGACGATCCGCTATCATGCCTCTCGGCGGCTCCCCATTGCCGCCTTTGCGTTCGCCCTGGCTTTATCGGCCGCCCTCTGGGGCGCCACGATGGCGAGCACACCCAGCACGGGGCCGGTCCCTCATACGGCGGGAACGCTGGGCGTGCCGTCCGTGCAAGGCATGGCGCGGGTGCTGGATGGCGATACCATCGAAATCGCCGCCACCCGCATCCGCCTCGAAGGCATCGACGCGCCGGAGGGCGGTCAGACCTGTGCTCGTGCCGGCGGTGGCACCTGGCGCTGTGGGCAGGCGGCTTCAGTCGAGCTGCAGCGGCTTATCGGTCGCGCTTCCGTGCGCTGCGAGAGCCGTGGTAGCGACCGCTACGGCCGGATGCTGGGGATTTGCTTCGTCGGCGCGACCGACATCAACGCCGAGATGGTTCGTCGCGGATTTGCCTGGGCTTTCGTGAAGTACTCCCGCGCATACGTGGCCGAGGAAGCGGAGGCACGCACGCGCGGCCTCGGCATCTGGCAGGCGCCGACCATGACGGCCTGGGATCATCGCGCGGGCCGTTGGGAGGCTGCCGGCAACACTGCAGCACCCGCGGGCAACTGCCTGATCAAAGGCAATATCACCTCGAGCGGTCGCATCTACCATATGCCGTGGAGCCCCTGGTACGACAAGGTCCGCATCGAACCGGAGAAGGGCGAGCGCTGGTTCTGCTCCGAGAGCGAGGCCACCGAGGCCGGCTGGCGCCCTGTTCGGGTGAACTGAACGCTTGAACGTACAGCGCCGTCCTATGGTGCAGGTTCCGCGTACGGAGAGACGGGCCAATCGGTAGAATTTCCCTCGCGTCGCTTGTGCTTTCGTGTATAAGGCTGCGGTCTTGCGCACCCCTCACGAGGGGGCGCAGCCCCTGACGCGACCCGGCTGGACGACATCCCGGCTGTGGCCGCAGATGCGGCGCGACATCTGACCCAGATGCCCTGCCTGCCATCATCCAAAAAACCGAGCGCGTCCGGCCTTGCCGGTCGCCAGAGCGAAAGGACAACTCGATGTCGCTGACCACCGAGCGCAAGCAAGAGGTGATCAAAAGCTTTGCTACCAAGGACAAGGACACCGGCTCACCGGAGGTCCAGATTGCGATCCTGACCGAGCGCATCAACGGTCTGGCAGATCACTTCAAAACGCACAAGAAAGACAACCACTCGCGCCGTGGCCTGCTCAAGATGGTGAGCCAGCGTCGGCGCCTGCTCGACTATGTGCGCGCCAAGGACGAGGCCCGCTACCAGAAGATCATCGAGCGCCTCGAACTGCGTCGCTGATCGAGAGTATGACGAGGCGGGATATGAGCTCGAGCCCGCTTTCCGAAAGATGCAAATAGGCGCCGCGCCCATGGGGGGCCAGCGGCGCCCGAGCTGTTGAGGACGAAGGACGTACGGAAATGTTCAACACACACAAGGTCGAGATTGAGTGGGGCGGCCGCAAGCTGACACTCGAGACGGGCCGCATGGCGCGTCAGGCCGACGCCGCCGTT
>CAUJKI010000500.1 GCA_963205015.1 Pseudomonadota bacterium | reverse complement strand
GGCGAGCGCGTCGAGGCGGCCGGTGAAGGCAACCTTGAAGGCGTGCGGCTCGACGTTCTGCCTGAGCGTCTGTGCTGCGATCGACTGGACAATCGCGAGCGTGTTCTTCACGCGATGATTGAGCTCGTCGATGAAGAGGTTCTTTTGCCGCTCCGCCTGCTTGCGCTCGGTGATATCGACGAAGATGCCGACACAACCGCGCACGCCGCCACTGTCGTCGAACAATGGCGAAATCGATTCATGCAGCGTGATCGTACGGCCGTCGTCGAACACGAGGTCGAGCTCCTCGCCGTGGACGGGGATGCCAAGCCGCGCGCACCTCTGCATGGGAAGATCGCTGCTCATGACCTCCCGGCCACCCGAGAATACGCGAAACGGCAGTGCACCACCGTCAGGTCCGCTCTTGGACGCATTGCTGCCTTCCGGCAAGCCGAGGATTTTGGCTCCGTAGTTGTTCGTGAAAATCTCCTTGCACTCTCGATCGCGGGCAATGAAAACCCCGACAGGCAGCGCCGCAAGAAGGGCCTCCTGCTCTTCCAGACGCTGCTTGAGATGCTCATTGAGGACGGCAATTCTCGCCTCTGCCGCCTTGTGATCCGTAACGTCGATCGCGACCCCACCTGTAAGCGCGCCGTTGCCGTCGGGATTGGGGATCGCGAACTTGCTCACGACCGCGTGGTGCAAAACTCCATTCGGATGCCGGAGCGATTCAAATACGCGCGCACGCCCTGAAGCTCCGTGCGCAAGTGCATCGTTCGCCCTGAACCCGGCGGCGATTTCAGGCGAGAACAGCTCATCGTCGGTTCGCCCGATCAGGCCGTCAAGCGTCGTGCCAAAGGCCTGCGTCGCCGCCTCATTGGCGAACATATAGCGGCCGTTCTCATCCTTGATCCAGGCGAGGCCCGGCAAATGATGCATGAAGCGGGCGAAGCGCTCCTCGCTCTGGCCGAGCGCCTGGGTGATCCTGGCTTCATCCGTCATGTCGATGTTCACGCCGATGAGGCCGAGGAATTCGCCGGACTGAGCGTGGTGAGCCTGAGCATCGGTTCGTATGGTGCGATACTCGCCCCGGTGATTGCGAAGGCGCATCTGGAACGTAAAGCCCGTCCGATCCTGAAGCGCCTGCTGCACGACGGCGCTAACCGGAGTGCGGTCGTCCGGATGCACGGCCGCCGACCAGTCGAAGTCGGGGAGCGCGTCGGCACCGATGCCCCAGAACTCCCGCAGGCGGCGATTGAGATGCACGCACTTGCCCGAGGCGTCGCTCATCCAGATCATGACCGGCGCGCTCTCCGACAGGAGCTGAACGCGATATTCGCTCTCTCGAAGCGCGGCCTGTCCGAGCTTCTGCTCGGTGATGTCGATGCAGGAACCGACGTATCCGCCGAAGGCGCCATTCGACGACAGCAGAGGAACGCCCGTGTTCAGCATCCAGCGATAGGCGCCGTCATGACGGCGGAGACGGTATTCGATCGCGAAGTTCTCGCGCGTATCGACGTGGGCCTCGTACTCTCGAAGGCAGCGGTCTCTGTCCTCAGGATGGATATTCTCGGTCCAACCAGAGCCGAGCTCCCTTTCGATGCATCGGCCGACGAAGTCGGTCCATCGTTTGTTGAACCAGACGCACTGCTTGTCCGGGCCACTCGCCCACATCAGGATTGGCGCGGCATCGGCCATCCGCTGGAATGTGAGCTCGCCGGGTATGTCCGGCCATGGCCTATGCATGGCGTGTCCCCAGCACAGCACCCAGGATCGGCCGGAGCGTATCGGGGCTGCACGGCTTGTCGACGACGGGTGCCGCGATCCCGGGCGGCAGCGTGCGCTGGCCATAGCCGGTTACGAAGATGATCGGAAGACCGCGCTCGGCAATGCGCTGCGCCACCGGATCGATGCGCGCCCCGCCGAGGTTCATGTCCAGAAGGGCGAGGTCGAAGTCCGCTTCGGCCAGCGCCAGCGCCTCATCCAGCCGCCCAGCCGTGCCGACAACGAGGCAGCCCATGTCCTCGAGCATGTCCTGCATGTCGAGAGCGAGCAGTGCTTCATCCTCGACCAGGATCAGTCGCGCGCCCCTAACCCCCATCCCTCAACCACTCCCGAAAAGCGATCCGGCCGTCGGCCCCTCGTCGAATGTCTCCGGTCGCAGGCCGACAAGAATTAACGCACGTTGCGCCAGTCGGTTCCATAGAGCCGGCGAATTAAGAAAAATGCCTATAACCGAGCATGTTATAGCCCGCTTGGTTAGCGGCTACCCGACACGCCATTACACTATATCTGCCGCCGGCTTGTCCTCGCGCAGGCCCTTGAAGGAAGCGTGGCGCAGGCGCCCGTCACCGGTCACGGCGCGGTATTCCACCTCGGCCACGAGCGCGGGCCTCAGCCAGACCACCCCGCGGCGCTCCGCGGCGTCGAGCTTGTCTGCGAATGGTGAGGTCTGGCGCCGGAGACGTTGGGCAGTGCCCCAAAGCTCGCCGGCCGTCTCGCGGCTGAAACCGGTACCGACCCGGCCGACATATTTGAGGCGCCCCTTCTCGTACCTGCCAAGCGCCAGGGCGCCGACGGCTTTGCTTTGTGCGCTGGAGTCGAGGTAGCCGCCGACGACGAACTCATCCGTCAGGTGGCAGGTCGCTTTGATCCAGTCGCCGGTTCGGCCCGAGCGGTAAGGCCGGTCGGCGCGCTTCGAGATGATCCCTTCGATGCCGAGCTCGCACGCTTTGTCCAGCATCTGTCCGCCGTCGCTCGCGAGGTGCTCGCTCAGGCGCAGCTTGCCGGCCTTGTGGCCGCGCAGCAATCGGTCGAGCACAGCCTTGCGATCGATGAGCGCCGCACCGCGGAGGTCGATGCCGTTGAGGTAGAGAATGTCGAAGGCGTAGTAGATCATGCGGTCCGATGCGTGGGCCTTCAGGTCTGCCACCAGCTCGGTGAAGCTGGTCGTGCCGTCCCTGCGTTCGACGACGATCTCGCCATCGAGAAGTGCGCTTTCGATCTCGAGTCCGGCAAGCTCCTTCGCGACAAGCGGAAAGCGCTTCGTCCAATCGAGGTTATTGCGCGTGAGAAGTTTGACCTTGCCGCCCTCGAGACGCGCCTCCATTCGATAGCCGTCAAACTTGATCTCATGCACCCATGCGTCGCCGGTCGGTGGGTCCTTCTGGCGGAGCGCCAGGCAGGGCGCGACGAAATCGGGAAGCGGTCCGAGATTGCTGCCGGGAACAGCAGGCTTCACGATGCGATTCTTCGGCCGCGCACGCGTCATGCCGGCGCCCTACGCGATCAACTTCTTGATCGCGGACTTCAGCGACCGCGCACTCTTGTCGTAATCGCGCCATGCCGCCGATCGTGCGAGCAGCTTGGGTACTGTCAGCATCGTGAACCGCTTCGGGTCCAGGCCAGGGCGCACCTGCTGCCAGGTGAGCGGCATGGATACCGTTGCGCCGGGTCGCGCACGGGGTGACAGCGGTGCCACGGCCGTCGACTTCATGTCATTGCGCAGATAGTCGAGGAAGATTCGTTTGTCGCGTAGGGCCTTCGTCATCTTGATGAGGTAGCGGTCGGGTTGAGCTTCCGCCATGCCGGCGCAGATGGTCTGCGCGAACATCTTGGCCTCATCCCATCCGATTCCGTCGCGCGCAGCGGGGCGCAGCGGCGTCACCACATGCAGGCCCTTGCCGCCCGTGGTCTTGCAGAAGGCGACAAGGCCGCACTCTTCGATGCGCGACTTCAGCTCGCGCGCAGCCGCAACCACGTTATCGAACGGCACGCCGGGGCCGGGATCGATATCGAAGACGAGACGGCCCGGCACGTCGGGCTTGTCGGGCGCGTTGTTCCAGGGGTGAAACTCCAGGGCGCCCATCTGTCCCATGGCGACAAGCCCCTCGACCGTGTCGATCTGCACGTAGGGCTCGCGATCTCCGGTAATCCTGACTTCGGTGATCTCCTCGAGGCCGAGCTTGGCATGGCGCTGGAAGAAGATCTGGCCATCGATTCCATCGGGCGCGCGCAGCAGCGAGCACGGCCGACCCTTGATGTGCGGAAGCATCCAAGTGCCAACCTCGGCGAGGTAGTGCGCAAGATCGAGCTTGGTGAAGGCTGGTGTGTCGCCGGCGGCCGGCCACAGCACCTTATCCGGCTTCGAGATCGCGATGCCGAGTACCGTACCTTCACCAGTCGAAGCTCCCGTGCGCCTAGTGCTGCTGGAAGACCGGGCTGCCACGCGGCGCGCGGGCGTCGCGGGCTTATCGGCCGTGCTCCAGACGGCGTCCGGTTTGAAAGCGTGTTTGGCCCCGGCCATGAAGGGCGAGGGGCCGGCGCCCTTGCCTGCCGCAATCTGCGCCATTGTGCGCCCAGAGGCGACCGAGCGGTCCTTCTTGAGTACGTCGCCCTGCGACGTCGCGCGCGCCCACTTGTCGCGATGCTTGATGAGCAGCCAGTTCGTCCTCTTGCCGCCGTAGCGGTCGCCGGCCATGCGTACGAGAACCCAGCTTCCCTTGAGCTTCCCGCCGGCAACGACGAACTTCAGATCGCCATCGCGCAGCATGGCGCTGACCGACTTGTCGCCCTCCGGCATCCAGAAGCCGCGGTCCCAAAGCATGACCGTGCCGCCGCCGTACTCC
>CAUJKI010000499.1 GCA_963205015.1 Pseudomonadota bacterium | reverse complement strand
TACCGCCGTCGTTTTCAACGCGACCGATACCGCCGACAATCTGCGCAAGTACGGCGGCTATCTACCCGGCATCCGGCCTGGCCAGAAGACCGCCGAGTACATCGACTACGTACTGACCCGCATCACGCTCATCGGTGCGATCTATCTCGCAATTGTCTGCGTCTTGCCTGAGCTGCTGATTGCCTATGCCGCGGTGCCCTTCTACTTCGGCGGTACGTCATTGCTGATTGCCGTGAGCGTGACCATGGATACCGTGGCGCAGGTCCAGAGCCATCTCCTCGCCCACCAGTACGAAGGTCTCATCAAGAAGGCGAAGCTCAGAGGGGCAACGTCGCGGAGTGGCCGGAGATGAAGCTGATCCTGTTGGGGCCGCCCGGCGCCGGCAAGGGAACCCAGGCGCAGCAAATCTCGAAGAGGCGTGGCCTCGTCCAGCTCTCGACCGGCGACATGCTGCGAGCGGCCACCAGGGCCGGGACCGAGATCGGTCTCAAGGCCCAGGCCCTCATGGACAAAGGCGAGCTCGTCTCGGACGAAGTGGTCGTCGGCATCATCGCCGAGCGTATCGGCCAACCCGATTGCAAGCCGGGCTTCATCCTGGACGGCTTTCCGCGCACACTCCAACAGGCCGCCGCGCTCGATCGGATGCTCGACGATAAGGGCGATCGGATGGACGCGGTCGTCGAGCTCCGAGCTGACTACAACCAGCTCGTCGAGCGCATCGTTGGCCGCTATGCCTGCTCGAAGTGCGGCGAGGGTTATCACGATCGCTTCAAGCGCCCAAAGGTGCGCGGCGTCTGCGATGTATGTGGCAGCACCGAGTTCACGCGCCGGGCGGACGACAACGCGGAAACCGTCACCACCCGGATGATGGCCTATTACCGGGAAACCTCACCCCTCATCGGCTACTACTTCTGCAAGGGCATCCTTCATGTCGTTGACGGCATGGCGCCGATCGACGAGGTCTCGGCAGCCATCGAGGGCGTCCTCGCCAAGCTCCCGTGAGGCCGCATTTCAGTGATGAGTGCCATGCCTGTTCGGCTCTTTTGCGCGCGTCGGGCTGTTCCGTCCTGCCTGTAGCTTCTACGGGCCGCCACCCTGCGCTATAAGCTTTGCACCCGCGCTTTGCCGGACTGGCAGGCTCCAGCGCCGGGGGAGGGGACTCTGGTGGTGGAAGGATGAAGCACTCTCGCTCCTTCGCGCTAACGTGCGCCCAAGGGGGCGCTCTTGCGGCGCTGTTCGCGCTGCTGCTCCTGCTGGGCGAGGCGAGCCCGGCTGTCGCTCAGCGAAAGGAGCCGCCGCCGTCGCGCGCCGCCGTACAGTTCTCCTACGCGCCCATCGTGAAGCGGGCGGCTCCGGCCGTCGTCAACGTCTATGCGCGCGGACGCGCTGTTGACCAGCCGGCCCGCCTTACGGGTGAGCTGTTGTTTCGTGACTTCTTCCGCGACCGCTTCGGAATGTCGCGGGACCGAGTCCAGAGCGCGCTCGGCTCCGGGGTGATCGTGTCACCGGACGGGGTCATCGTCACCAACACGCATGTGGTCAAAGTCGGCGCGACGTCCGAGATCCGCGTCGTTCTCGCAGACAGGCGCGAGTTCGATGCCAGGATCGTTCTCCAAGACGAGAAGACGGACATCGCCATCCTGCGGATCGACGGGGGGGACGGGAAGTTCCCCTCGCTCCAATTCGAGGATTCGGACAATCTCGAGGTCGGTGACCTCGTTCTTGCCATCGGCAATCCTTTCGGCGTCGGGCAGACCGTCACGAGCGGCATCGTCTCTGCGCTCGGGCGCTCCGAGATCGGGCGCGCCGACATCCAGTCCTACATCCAGACGGACGCTGCCATAAACCCGGGCAACTCTGGCGGCGCACTCGTCGATATGTCCGGCCGCCTGATCGGTATCAACACTGCCATCTACTCCGGCTCGGGCGGCTCGCACGGCGTCGGCTTCGCGATCCCCTCGAACCTCGTGCGGCTCTATGTCGATAGCGCGCTGAGCGGCAAGAAGATCCAGAGGCCCTGGCTCGGGGCGCGCCTCGATGCGATCACGCGTGAGATCGCCGAGGGCCTGCGGCTCAATCGCGCGTTCGGTGCGCTCGTGACACGCGTTCATCAGGGTGGTCCTGCCGCCGCCGCCGGCATCGAGCCAGGCGACGTGATAACCATGGTCGATGGCCATGAGGTCTTGGACGCACGCGCCGTCAACTACCGCCTCGCGACGCGGGGCATTGGCCAGGTCGTGCAGGTCAACGTCATTCGCAAGGGGCGCGCGATATCGCTCCAGCTCCCGCTCGAGGCGCCGCCGCCGATTGGTGTCGATGACGTACGCAACTTCACCGGCGACCATCCGTTCGACGGCGCGCGGATCGCCAATCTGGTGCCGCACGTGGCCGATGAGCTCGATCTTGACGAGACCAGCGGTGCTGTCATCCTCAGTGTCCGCCAGGGCTCGGTGGCTGAACGTCTCAACTTCCGCACGGGCGATATCGTCGTCTCGGTTGGCGACCAGCCGGTCACGTCGGTCATCGAGCTCGAGAAGCAATTGACCCGCCGGCCCTCACTCTGGCGCCTGCTGATCAAGCGGGGGCGGCAGGTCGTGCAACTGCAAATTCCGGGCTGAACCGGCAAAGCCCGCCACAGGAGCAACGAGAGCGCCATGGCCAATGCAGGCGAGGAAACGATAACTGCGGCGCTCATCGTGATCGGGGACGAGATCCTCTCGGGGCGCACGAAGGACAAGAATATCGGCACGATCGCGGATCACTGCACGATGATCGGCATCCGGCTGAAGGAGGTCCGCGTCGTCGGCGATTTCGAGGACGAGATCGTTGCGGCCGTCAACGAGCTGCGCCGTCGCTATACCTACGTCTTCACGACCGGCGGCATCGGTCCGACGCACGACGACATCACGGCTGACAGCATTGCCAAGGCCTTCGGCGTTTCGATCGACCATCATCCCGAGGTCAAGGCGCTGATGCTTGCCAACTATGCGCGCCGTGGCGTCGAGGCGACGCCGGCCCGTCTGCGCATGGCGCGCATTCCGGATGGTGCGAGCCTGGTCAACAACAAGGTCTCCGTCGCGCCGGGCTTCCGGCTCGACAACGTGATCGTGATGGCGGGCATTCCCGTCGTCATGCAGGCGATGCTCGATGCCGTGACACCCGAGATCAAGACAGGGCGGAAGTTGCTCTCCGTAAGCATCGAGATGCTGAAACCTGAAGGAGAGGTCGCAGCTCCGCTCGAGGCGGCTCAGAAGGCTTTTCCCGACGTCTCGATGGGGAGCTATCCCTTTGTGCGTGACGGCCGCCTCTACGGCACCGAGCTCGTGCTCAGGGCGACCGATGGCGATCGGCTGGCTGCGGCGGAAGCCGATCTGAGGACGCGCCTCGCCGGCGCGGGCCTCATTGGACAATGACCATGGCAGAAGCGGGTGAGGGCAAGAGTGGCGGAGCCGGGAGGCGCGCGGTGCGGGAAGCGCGTCTCGCCGACAAGCTGCGCCAGAACCTCGTCAAGCGCAAAGCCAAGGCGCGTGCCGCGCGCAAGGACGCCGATCAGCGGCGTGGCCCGACCGCCGGCGCCAATGAGCGCGAGCCGTGAGCGCGGTCATTGACAGCATAGGCGTCCTCGGTGGCGGCGCCTGGGGCACGGCGCTCGCCGAGGCTGCGTGCATGGCTGGACGCCGCGTGCTGCTATGGGCGCGCGATGCCGCTGTCGCGGACGAGATCAATCGCGAGCACACGAACGCGGCCTATCTTCCCGGCGTCACTCTCGATGCCGGCCTCGCCGCGACAGCCGATCTCGCCCGCATGGCCGAGGTCGATGCCGTCCTGCTCGCAACGCCCGCACAAACGCAGCGCGCCATTGCTCTTGCGCTCGCGCCGCACATCGCGCCGCGAACGCCCGTCGTGATCTGCTCCAAGGGTCTCGAGCAGCGCACGAGCAAGCTCATGACCGACGTTCTTGCTGAAACACTCCCGGATTGCCGCATGGCCGTCCTTTCCGGGCCCGGTTTTGCCGATGACGTCGTGCGCGGCCTGCCAACAGCGCTCACGCTGGCCTGCATTGACGAGGCGCTCGGCAAGAGCCTTGTCGGTGCGATCGGCTGCCGCCATTTCCGCCTCTATTGGACGAGCGACACGACCGGCGTCGCTTTCGGCGGTGCCGTGAAGAACGTCCTCGCCATCGCGGCCGGTATCGTCGACGGGCGCAGCCTCGGCGCCAGTGCGCACGCGGCCCTCGTTACGCGCGGTTTTGCTGAGATGCGCCGTCTCGGAGCCGCGATCGGCGCCCATCCCGATACGCTCGTCGGTCTCTCCGGCCTCGGCGATCTGCTGCTGACCTGCGGCAGCCCGCAGTCGCGCAACATGCGGCTCGGCCGGCTTCTCGGTCAGGGCCGCCCGCTGGACGAGGCGCTGGCCGCGTTGCATTCGACGGCCGAGGGTGTCTATACCGCTGCGGCCGTCGTGCAGAGCGCCGAGGCGCACGGCGTCGAGGTGCCCATTGCCGCCGCCGTCCATGCCATCATCGAGGGTACGCTCACCGTCGATGCCGCAATCGAGGGCCTGCTCTCGCGGCCCTTCCGCTCGGAGATCTGACGCAACCCGCGTGCTACCGTCCGGCGATCTGCTCGACACGCACAGGATGGCGGCGAAGGAGCTCCTCGATGCGCAAGCGCTCCTTCTGGAATTCGGCGAGCTGTCGGCCGGTCAGGCGCCGCTCGCGCGGCACCTGAATCGAGAGCGGATCGACGAACTGGTTGCTGACCAGCACCTCGTAGTGGAGGTGGGGACCGGTCGAAAATCCCGTGTTGCCCGAATAGCCGATCACCTGGTTCTGCCGAACCTTCACGCCGGGCGCGACACCCGGCGCGAACCGGCTCATGTGCGCGTACGCGGTCTGGTAGCCGTTCGCGTGGCGGATGCGGATGTAGTTGCCGTATTGGCCCTTGTGTCCTGCTTCCTCGATGACACCTGTGCCGGCAGCCACGATCGGTGTGCCGATGGGTGCTGCCCAGTCGACGCCGGTGTGGAGCTTGCGCGTATTCAGGAGTGGATGATAGCGCACGCCGAAGCCCGACGTCAGTCGTGCCTCGTCGCTGCGGATGGGCTGCCGGATCAGAAACTTCCGCGAATTGTTTCCCTCGGGGTCGTAGTAGTCGATGACGCCGTCCGAGCTGCGGAATCGGAAGTAGCGCTGGCTCTCGCCGGCGCTCGTGATCCCCGAATAGAGCAGCTCGCCGAGCTGCTCCTCGCCGCGTCCTTCCTCGCGCACGTCGAAGAACAACTCCATCTCGTCGGTGACGCGCGCCCGGCGGCGGAAGTCGGTCTCGTAGGCGTGGAGGCGCAGGATCTGCAGGATCGTCTCGGGCTCGACGCCTTGCGAGAGCGCCGTGTGATAGACGCCAGCATAGAGACTCGCCGTCGTGGGCCGCTCGGGGCCGCGCGCATGGCTCGGCCGCGCGTTCGCCCAGAGAGGTTCGGCTGAAGCAACGAGCTCGCCTGCGGGGCTGCGTTCGACACTCAGACGATGCGTGCCGCGTGGATCGAAGACGGCGAAGCGTACGGGCACGAGCTGCTCGGGGTTGGCGAGACTTGGCTCGAGCGTGAGCTCGACAAGGAATCCTGCTGTGAGATCGCGCTCCGCGAAAGTGCCGCGCGCCGCTTCCACCATGCCTCGCGCAAGCTGCTGGTCGGCGCCGGCCTGCTGCAGGATACGCGTAAGCGTATCGCCGCGCCCGACCTTGTGAGCGCGAATCTGACGACCCTCGATATCCGCAGCATCGTCCTGCTCGTTGCCGCCGGTCTTTTCCAGGACCGTCGTGTTCGAGGGAAGCGGGGCCTCGGCCGTTGCACCGTCTTTCTTAGTGCCAGCGGCGACCTCCGACCCTTCGGGCAGGAAGCCGGGCCGCATGGCGAGCGCATCGCGCGCCTGCTCCCGCGCGCGCTGGACGAGATCAGTCACCTCGCGCGCGTCGAGCTCCTGCCCGTCTTCCATGGGCAGGATTGTGCCAAGCAGCTCGACGACCCGCAGCGAGACACCGCTCGTGCTCGTCGTGCTGGCCTGGGGCGTATCCTCCGTCTCGCCGAGCGGCGAGTTGTTGCCGTAGAGACGGATGGGGTTGAAGGCGGGAATGGCGCCGACGCTGTCCGCGCGCACGGCTGCAAGCCGTGCAAGCACGCGCGCATAGGGTTTGTTCTGGATGTACTCGCGCGAGCCCCGGCGCTGGCGAATGCTTTCCTGCACGATATAGCGCGTGACCATGGCGCCCGTCGTCGCTTCGAGGCGATCCGACTTCGGCGACGACCATGCGAGGCCATCCGCGACGATCGGTGCCGGCTCGCGCTCTGGCTGAATCTCGGCGCTCATCTTCCGGAGCGCCGGCACGATGCCGCTGTTGTGCGCGTCGTGGGAGTCCGAGGCGCCGAAAATCGCTGCGACGATTGCCACGGAACCTACGGCTGCGGCCAGACATGTACTGAAAAACCAGCGAAATCGTCCGCCGCCGCGGGCCTCCGCTGTGTCGGCAGTATAGAGGTCCGGGAGGCCTCCGCTCCGCCGTGTCATGCGCACGTGATGCTGGCTATGTGCGTGCGTGGGGACGCGGTGCCGCCGTACCCGCCCGACCGTCGCATGACGGTGTCGCTCGATCACGTAAGGTCCCCCGTTTCCACGCAAAATGGTGCGCGGCATTCGATCCCGGCGGCGGCTTGCGCTCTTCCGTCGAGCAGACATACTCCGCCAACTAGGTAGCACAAGTGTGGCGGCTCGGCAGTCGAGCCGTGGATATCCACCTCTCGCGCGGCGAAGAGTTGATAAAGTTTATGAGGCGGAACTGGGGTTTAGCTGGCCGCGCCCCGATTCGTGACAGAAAATTTGAGAATGGTGTTGACTTGGCAAAGGAGAGGGCATAGATAGGTCCTCGTCGGCGCCGATGCGGAGATGCAGCGGCCGGCCGGCCTTCGATAGACGGCAATCTCTCGAACTGGCAAGAAACTCTCAGGCGAACAGCCTGATCGGGTTTCTGTTGCTGCCCGGCAGTGCTCAATACACGCCGGGACCGGGAAGCCATCTGATCGACCTGGCGCTCTTTGACAAGTTGATTGAAGGAAGGGAAACGCAGGCGGCGGAGTCCTGGCGGGTTTCAGGCTTGTCTTCGGACGGGTTTGGGACTGAAAGAGACTCTGGCGAATCTGCGTTTCAAGCCATCACCATGATGGCCGGTTTCGTGCGGCTTCGGCTGTGCGGATCGGTTATCGAGTGTGAAGGTGCCCGTTACGCAGAGATTCTTGGAGTTAAATCTCCGAGCCGACCAGAATCAGAACTCTTCAATCTGAGAGTTTGATCCTGGCTCAGAACGAACGCTGGCGGCAGGCCTAACACATGCAAGTCGAACGCCCTAGCAATAGGGAGTGGCAGACGGGTGAGTAACGCGTGGGAACCTTCCCAATGGTACGGAATAGCCCAGGGAAACTTGGAGTAATACCGTATAATACCCGAAAGGGGAAAGATTTATCGCCATTGGATGGGCCCGCGTCGGATTAGCTAGTTGGTGAGGTAATGGCTCACCAAGGCGACGATCCGTAGCTGGTCTGAGAGGATGATCAGCCACACTGGGACTGAGACACGGCCCAGACTCCTACGGGAGGCAGCAGTGGGGAATATTGGGCAATGGGCGAAAGCCTGACCCAGCCATGCCGCGTGAGTGACGAAGGCCTTAGGGTTGTAAAGCTCTTTTGGCGGGGACGATAATGACGGTACCCGCAGAATAAGCCCCGGCTAACTTCGTGCCAGCAGCCGCGGTAATACGAAGGGGGCTAGCGTTGTTCGGAATTACTGGGCGTAAAGCGAGTGTAGGTGGTTGTCATAGTCAGGTGTGAAAGCCTTGAGCTCAACTCAAGAAATGCACTTGATACTGGGCGACTAGAGGA
>CAUJKI010000498.1 GCA_963205015.1 Pseudomonadota bacterium | reverse complement strand
GAGCGGATCTTGCCCATCATGGCCGTGGTGATCACCCCTCTCTTCCCCGCTGCACAAAAAAAACAGCAGCGTAGGTCGAACACCCTTGTCAATTTTCGGTCGGTGCCAACAATGGCGATAGCGGCGACGCCGGGGGTGACTGTTGCTGTTCTACTGTCTCCCCAAGGCGGGTTAGAATACTAAAATGTAAGTTCCCGTAAAGTCTTTTGTGAAACACACAAAAATGCCAAAAGCAAAAACCTCTGTCGCCGAGGACACCGTCGATTTTGACCGGGTGGACCTGATTGTTGAGCAGTGGGCGCGAGAGCGTCCCGACATGGATCTGTCTGCCATGGAGACTGTTGGCCGTATTCTGCGGACTGCACGACATATCAACAACAGGTTGAGCATCGTATTTGCTAAGTATCGATTGGATTTCGGCCTGTTCGATGTACTTGCGTCGTTGCGACGACAAGGCGTTCCGTATCAGCTGCCTCCGAGTGAGCTCAACCAATGGTGCATGCTTACGTCCGGCGCCATGACCAAGCGGCTCGACCGGCTCGAAAGGGCAGGTCTGATCAAGCGGAAAGATGATCCAGCGGATCGCCGCGGTGTCATCATCGAACTTACCGCGGCCGGCCTCAAGATGACGGACCGTGTAGTCGACGCGCATCTCGAGAACGAGCGGCAGATCCTGTCATCATTGTCCAAGACGCAGCAACGTGACCTGGCGGAATTGCTGCGACCGCTCCTCGTTCAACTGGAACGAAAGTTGCAGGGCCCCCGCCTGCGCGCGTGTAGCTAGGTTCTCCATCCGACTGAGATGGGCGAAGACGCTAGCGGCGCGTCGCGACCAACGGCCGTTTGCATCAACGGATCGCCGCGTAGCACGTCCTGATCGTTCAGATCCTCGTAGCCGCAGCAGATTGCGTAAATGCGCTGCGCCAGGAGATCACGCAGACGATGTTCTATCCGCCTCGGATCGCGCGCATCGCCGTACGCTGCGGCCGCCGCCCGGCTCAGACCGATATGCTGATCGCTCCGGCGCAAAAGAATTAGCGCGCCGTCGGAGCTTAGATCGCCACCGTCGGACAGCGGCTTCGATCTCGCGCAGGCCCAGCCGCCCAAACCGCATCCGGCTCTCGGTACAATCTGGCATCGGCGCATTTGCTCTGCGGACCTGCTTTGTTGCGGCGTTAGCGCCTGATTCAACGCACGAATGCACGAATGCGCCGACATACTTCTGCGTCGGCTCGTGAAAAGTCCGGGCTGGTAGTTCACCAAGGGCTTCGACCGTAAGCTCTCGCTTTCCAAGGCCAAGGTCTCTCCAGGCCCGACGACATTCGCTGCCTTGAAAACCGGCACGGCACCCGATGCTTTACTCGATATTTCAAGCAAGGAGGATTCATGGTGGTCAACAAGCGGCATCGCGAGTTCTATAGGGTCGACGTCGACTCCGGATCGGAATGCCCCATGGGCTACCGGCCGGGAGTGTGGCATGGGCTGTTCCGTTCGGAGAACGGCTGCCTGTGGGTCGAGACGCACTACTACTATCTGCAATGAACCCGGCGCGTTCGAAAGTGAGTGGTGCACCGGTCTCCCGTACGCTCGCCAGCGCGGCGAGAGCGCTGGCGTCCGGCGAGATCACGAGCCGGGTTATGGTGGAGAACTGCCTCGAACGTGCCCTCGATCCGTTGGGCGAGGGCACGCGTGCGTTCACGCGTATTGACGCCGAGCAGGCTCGCGCGACCGCGGACGCGGTGGATCGATTGCGTAAGGCGGGAACGCATCCGAGTCCGTTCGCCGGGGTGCCGATTGCCGTCAAGGATCTCTTCGACGTCGCGGGACAGGTGAGCACAGCCGGCTCGCGGGTTTTGTCGGACCAGCGACCCGCGCAGCAGGACGCCGCGGCGGTTGCGCGGTTGCGTGCCTGCGGGTTCGTGATCGTCGGTCGCAACAACATGACGGAGTTCGCCTACTCGGGCCTCGGCATGAATCACCATTTCGGCACGCCGGCAAACCCATGGCGGCGTGACGAGCGGCGAATTCCGGGTGGCTCGTCCTCGGGCGCCGCCGTGGCCGTGGCCGACGCGATGGCCATCGCCGCGCTCGGTACGGACACCGGGGGTTCATGCCGGATTCCTGCCGCACTCAGCGGCGTGGTCGGCTTCAAGCCGACGGCCGCACGGGTGCCGCGACACGGAGTTGTGCCGCTTTCGACGAGCCTGGATTCGGTCGGCCCGCTCGCTTCCAGCGTGTCGTGCTGCGCGATTCTTGATTCGATTCTCGCCGGCGAGCACGTTGCCGAGCATGCCTTCGAACCCGTTGCAGGGTCGGCGTCGTTCGCGGTTGCCGGGCTGCGCGTCGGGCTTCTCGGTCGATACGTGACGAACGGCATCGACGAGCCGGTGGCGGCTGCGTGGGAGCGAACGCTCGGCCGATTGTCGGCGGCCGGCGCGCGTATCGTCGATCTCGAGTTGTCGGTGCTCGAGGATATTCCGCGCATCAACTCGCTCGGTGGCCTGGTCGGTGCAGAAGCGTATGCATGGCACAAGCGGCTGCTCGAATCCAGATCGCACCTCTACGACCCCTGGGTGCTGCAGCGATTCGAGGCCGGTCGTTCGCAGAGCGCGGCCGATTACATCGAGACGATCGATTCGCGCGCGAGAGTTCAGCGCACGGTTCGCGCAGCCACCGATGCGGTCGATGTGCTGATCGCGCCCACCGTACCAATTGTCGCTCCCCGCTGCGAGGATCTGGTCGACGTGGAAACAGCCAATCGCACCAATTTACTTCTCTTGCGCAATCCCGCGCTGGTCAACTTCCTCGATCGATGCGCGATTTCGCTGCCATGCCACCCGCGGGGTGAGGCGCCGGTCGGGCTGATGTTGATCGGCGATACGGGGCACGACAGACGCTTGCTCGCGATCGCGTCGGCGATCGAGAAGCTGCTCGACGCCGCGTGAAGAAGAATCAACGTCAGGGCTGACCGACTGCACGGCTCGGTCCGTGCAGTCGGCGCAAATTCCCGGCGAGAACGACGACCCCGCGGGCACGGCGAATAACTAAAGGCGATGCGCGCGGCCGAACGCTCAATGCCGATTGCGCCTCGTGATTCCATCCCAGGACCTAGCTAGCCCCGCCTGCATGGCGAAGCAGACCAGGAAGACGAAAAGGTTCATTCATTGGCGTGACGGCGGCACTCTGCGCCGACGCGGAAAGCGAAGCCGACGGCACGGAGAGCGCGACGACGCAAGCGCGCCGCTAAATCCGTAAGCAGGGCGGCAGCGCGACGAGTCGGCAACAGGGAAAGCGCGCCAGTAACGGCCAATGCGCGCATGCCGACAATTGCGCCTTCTTCGAGCAACCATCCAAAGCGCGCGAGCAGTCGCAGAATCCGCCCCGCGGAGAGGTCGCCCGCAACCATCGTCAACGAGGCGAGGCTCAGGCGATGGCTCGCCCGCGAGTCGTCGAGATCGCCGACCGCGTGCAGCCACGGGCGGATCCCAGTAGCCGAGCCTCGCGTGGTGGCTTCTCGGCGCGAACGCGAATCTCTCGCGCAGGAGCGCGTTGAGCGATGTGTTCGCATTGCTCACTGCGAGCTAGGATCGCAACAAATATCTTGACAGAAAGTTAGTTCTCAGTAATTCTCAGGGATGATCTGATAGATCCACGTTGAGCGGGCGGAATCTTTGAAACAACTCGATGATGCTTACTTTTTCATCCGTCGAACCTGTCCCTTGTCGATTGAGTGCCATGAATCGGACGACTTCCCCTCTGCTGCGGGTTCTTGGCTCGCTGCCGACGGATTCAGGGTGTCATCGCCATGAGCATTCGGCGGGCCGCCCGCAGATTCGGGGGCGTGAAAAGCGTCGTGACTTGCGAGGTGTTTCTTTCCAAACCGCGGTAGCGAACCTTCGTGAATCCGCACTGGCGCTTGATCACCCGAACCGAAGGCTCGAACTTCGCACGAACGCTCGCCTTCAGCCGCTCAATCTCGTTAAAGACCGAATCGCTCGGGTTGCCCGGATCGAGCTTGCGCCGTTTGCCCGATCGCGCGCGACATGCGAGTTCTTCATTGTTCCTTCAGATCGCTTCTGTGCGCGCTGGTAGCCCAGGTCCACAAAGGCGATCTCTTCCTTGCTGTAGTTCGCATGCGGCAAAGCCTTTCACCTATCGCTGCTCACCGATGGAGCGCAAGCCAATCGGAAAAAATCATTATGTGTACCGGACGCAGGCGAACAAAAGATAAACGATACGGACACTCTTTCGCGCGAAACTTCTTACTTCTTGCATAAGCAACTTAAGGGGAAATCTGATCATGAAGCCGAAATCAGCAATCCTGCTGTTTGCAACTCTCATTCACGGCCTGATCGCCATTCCCATGGCGTCCGCTCAGTCGCCAATGACTCTTAGAGCCGGTAGCCCGTTCCCTGAAACGCACGTTCTAGCAGCCGGTACCAGGGCTTTCCTGGACGCGGTCGAAAGCAAATCAGACGGTCGAATAAAGTTTCAACGGTTCTGGGCCGGCACGCTGGTCAAACCTGCCGAGGTGCTTGAATCCACTTCGAAGGGAGTTGTCGACGTTGTCAACGGTTTGTGGATCTACGCTCCGGGAAAAATACCACTCGGGAGCTTCGAGTATAACTTCGTCTTCAACGATCCTCAATGGCGAGTGCAATCCAAAATCAAGCGTGAGATGTATGCCCAACTCCCGGAGCTGAATGCCGAATTAGCGAAATTCAATATCGCGCCCGCGCTGCAATTCGGTGCTCTTACATCGTATGACATCATCTCGCGCAAGCCGATCAAGACCCTGGATGACCTTCGTGGACTGAGGATCGCTCATACTCCAACGGAATACGTACCAGTGTTTTCTAGCGCTGGAGCTGCTTCGGTCGTGATGCCAGCCGGCGAGATGTATCAGAGCTTGGAGCGGGGCGTGGTTGACGCGGTAGCTCTTCCCTTGGAGTTGATGTACGCGTTCAAACTGCATGAGGTTGCGAAGACCTACGTGGTTACCGGTATTAGCACCCCCGTTCCCATCTCGGTTTGGGTCAATCTGGATACCTGGAAGAGGCTTACGGCTGCCGATCAGAAGCTGTTTGTCGAAGCTGGCAAAGAGGCCGAACAGTCGTACCTGACCAATCTCGAGTCGTATTTGGAAAAGGCCAAGCAGGAGTTCGAGAAGGCACATGTCACTACTGTGAATATGTCCGACGCAGACAAGACCCGATGGGCGGCGACCATGCCTGACGTGCCCGCGCAATGGGCCGAGAAGATGGAGAATATCGGCCTGCCTGGCTGGAAGATCGTGAGCAAGTACATGGAGCTCTCGGGTAAGGAAGGCTGGCAATTCCCTCGGAAGTGGAGAGACGGAAAATGAACACGAGGTCGAGGCGATCTCTAACTTCCAAGTGAGATAGTCGCCAGCCGCGAGCGGCTGGTTGACTCGCTTCGAGATGGGCGACGATATTTTCTGAACGCGCAGGAAAGGGCTCTCGTGATAAATGCACTCATAGAATTTCATCGACGCCTAGCGACAATCATTGGATTACTCATCATTGCGCTGGTCGTGGTGATTGTCGTGGATGCCACCGGACGCTTCCTTCTTAACAAACCGCTGCCAGGCTCGGTTGAGATGTCCAGAATAGCGTTGGCATGGATTCTCTTCTTGTCGCTCGCATATGGTCAAATTCAAGGTGTGCACGTTCGTGTGGAGATATTCTTTTCGCGTTATTCTCCCCGTCTTCGCCGTACAGCGGGTACGCTGACAGCTCTGATCAGCATGCTTTTTTTTGGTTTTCTGACATACGCCGGGTGGGATATGTTCCAGGAGTCCTACAATGTTTCCGAGACGATCCCAGCGCCAATCTGGTTGCCTTATTGGCTCCCGAAATTGGCGATGCCGATCGGGTTCGCGCTTCTAGTCCTCCAGCTAGGAATAGAAGCAGTCCTATTCGCGGCCGGAAAGAACCCTGGAAACGCGTGATGGACGTCTTTTCGGTCGGAATCATTGGTGTTGTTGTCTTGATCGCCCTCTTGATGATGGGGGTCTACGTTGCCGTGGCCCTGGGTTTGGTTGGATTCATTGGTACGGCCTATTTTTTGGGCTTCAGTCCAGCGACGAGCCTTCTAGCCAGTACAACTTTTCATTATGGCACTGAGTACACGTTTATTGTGATTCCTCTTTTTGTCGCAATGGGCCTTTTTGCTGCGGAAGAAGGGATCAGCAAAGACGCTTATGATGCACTGGCTAAATGGATCGGCAATGTGAGAGGGGGGCTAGGGATCGCCACAATTGGTGCGTGCACTATTTTTGGCACTCTCACGGGATCTTCTGTGGTCACGTCGGTCGTGTTCGCGAAGGTCAGCGTACCCGAGATGCGGCGCCACGGTTATGATGCGTCAATATCCTACGGGTTGGTCTGCACTGCCGGAGCGATCGGCATGTTGATTCCCCCCAGCCTGCTCGCAGTGGTCTATTCGTTGATTACAGGCGAGTCTTTGGGGCAGTTGCTTCTCGCTGGAATCGGTCCGGGCCTTCTTCTTACTGCGGGGCTAATTGTCGCCTTTGTTGCGCTCCTCACGTTCCGACCATCGCTCGGCCCGACGCGCGCGATCGAAGGTGTCTCCTGGAGAGAGCGCCTGATTGCGTTGCCCCAGCTATGGCCAGCGTTCGTGGTCGCAATTGTAATGATAGGTGGCGTCTATTTCGGCGTATTCACGGTGGTCGAAGCTGCTGGTATCGGCACCGCCGTGCTGTTGTTACTGTACTTCGCGATCAAGGGTGTTTCGAAGCGATCTCTGCAGACAGTGACGGCTAGCTTACGAGAGGCGGTCGCGCTCACGTCGATGATTCTGCTGATTCTTATCACGGCGCAGATCTTCGCACGGTTCCTGGTGCTGACTGAACTCGGCACCGCCTTAGCCGATTTCGTCGTTGACGCAAAGCTTTCATCTTTGCAATTCTTACTGGCCGCTGTTGTTCTGACAATCCTCTTGGGCATGTTGATTGATTCGGTCTCGATCCTGGCCATAATTGTTCCTGTGCTTTATCCGATCGCGCAAGCGATGAGCATAGATCCGCTTTGGTTTGCCATGGTCATTGTATTCGCGACCCAAGTCGGGCTTATTACTCCACCGTTTGCTCTCACGGTCTTCGCAGTTAAGGCGGTCGCAGAGCCCGGTATTAATCTTGAGGACATTTTTCGCGGGACCATGTTTTTCTTGGTTGTTATGATAATAATTCTCGCCATTCTCATTCTTATCCCCGACATCACTACTTGGATCCCCTATAACATGTGGCAGTCGTAGAGCCCCGCATTCTGAGGCCGTGATTTATTCCGAAGTTTCGAATGGTCGATTGTTTGAGAAGCTGCCCTTGGGGTCGATACTTCGTCGTCTAGTCTTACTGTGTCACAAGAGTAGCTTTGCGCTGACTCTGCCGCAGCAGGGGCACTGTCCGAGACGGGCGATCAGTGCGTAGCTCAGGCTGAGTCGCAGTGTCGTGATCGAGTGCTCCACGTGCCGTTGCGCGCGCAGGGCTGCCTCTGGGGATGTAATCCTCGGGAAGGGCAGGCACCTGGCGTTCGATGAAGTTTTTTTTGCCGCCGACGGGCTTTTCGGCAATGAGTCGCTCGGCCATCAGGAACCCGTAGGCCGCAATGCTCAGACTGGCATGATGGTGGAACCCTCGCCAGCCTCGCCCTTCATAGTGACCCAGCCCGAAGTCCTGCTTCAGGTCCTGGTAGTCGCGCTCGATGCGCCAACGCTGGTGTGCAGCGCCGACCAGTTCGTTGATTGGCGTGTCTTCGGGCAGCGTGGACAGGACGTATTTACTCGGCTCTGCGTCACCCGCTGGCCACTCGATCAGCAACCACTGAAGTGGGCGCTCTGGAGCAGTTGTTGTACGCCCGCCGGCCGGAGCGTGCCTTTGTTTGCAAAAATAGCTTGACGGAAACTCTCTTGGCGATAAACTAGCTACCAGAAAGAGAATCCAAGCTATTACAGGGATGCGGTAGAAGTCTGAAGCTTCAGAGGTTGCTCGCCGAGAGACTCCCCAGCTGTGAGCCGCCAAGCACGCGAATGGGAGCGCACGATGCACCATAGGTAGTGGGCTTCGTAAAGCGAAAGAGCGCGATTCACTTGGCCGGGTGTCCGGTAAACGCAAGCGTGACTTCGTAAGACAAAATTTCTTCGGCCCATGGGCACCTCGGCTCGACCCTAGGTCTGGACGAAGCGGTGATGCGCGAATACATCAAGAACCAACTTGGTCTATGGAGATGAACCGCCACCAGCAGGTGGCCCATGAGATGAGGGACGCGTCAGCAACCCTTTCCCGCCGCTTTTTGAGTGGCTCACAACACGAAGCCGCCACCCGCCCTTGCCGACAGGTTTTGATGTACGTCGCCCTCGTACGGGGGCGGGCAATAGCCCCCTTTCTAAAGCATCCTTTTATAGGAGAGCCTTCATGATTCGCCATGTGTTTCTCTGGAAACTCACCCCAGGTCAGAGTCTCCAGCCAGTGATTGACGTCTTGAACACGCTTCCCGACCGCTGCCCAGGGATCGTGAACTGGGAGATCTCCGGGCACCAGGCCGAGCCGAACCCGAACGGCGATCCTTGGGATGGAGTGCTTATTTCTGACCATGAGTCATGGGAAGCGCTAGATGCGTATACCAGGCATCCGTACCATGAAGAGGTTGTAAAGAAACTGCTCCCAAAGTTCTCGGAGCGCGCCGTTGTAGATTTCGAGCGCGGGAGTGAGTAATGGCAAAACTGGCTAACATCAAAGTAGCGAGCAGTCCGTGGGGAAGCGATGATCAGCGGGGCGCTCTCAACCGCATGACCCCGCAATCACAGGCGCAAGTGCTTGCGCGCGCCGATGGATCACGGATTTATGATCTCAGCGTCGACTTCTTCGTTGGGATGCCAAGCTTCCAGGCTGCCGGCGATCCAGCGTATCAGATGTTCATGTCGCACACGCCGAACGGGACAATCGTCGACAATCTGAATAACGCCGGCGCAAAGATCAACAAGCATGTGTGTTACTCGGGCGAGGTCGTGTTCTTTTACACGCATACTGGAACGCACATCGACTCGTTTTCTCACTTCGGCGTAAACGGCATGACGTACAACAATGCGGCAGTCGACGAAAATCTCGGAAGCCGTCATTGGTATAGAAACGGCGCCGAGCAGATTCCTCCAATAATCGCTCGCGGGGTTCTGCTCGATATCGCCGGCCTCCACGAGGTAGAATGCCTCCCGGAGTCCTATGGGATTACTCAGGCAGATTGCGAACGTGCTCTTGAAAGGCAGGAAGTCGCTCTGGGTGAGGGAGATATAGCTCTTGTTCGCACTGGTCGGATGAAGTTTTGGCCGGACGGGACTCGAGTGATGGGTAACCCGCCCGGCATGAGCCTTGAAGCCTCGCGATGGATCACTTCGCAGGGCATCATTGCAATCGGCGCGGATCAGGAGTGCGTCGAGGTTGGACCCTCGGAACACGAGGACAACTGGCTCCCTGGCCATTGCCATTTCCTCGCCGAGGCGGGTTGTGTGATGATGGAACTGCTTGATCTCGAGAGCCTCGCGCGCGACAAGGTATACGAACTCTGCTTTATCGGAGCCCCAATCCGGTTTCGGGGAGCTACGGGCGCGCCGCTCAGACCCTTAGCAATGCCGTTGCGTGGGAATTAGCAGCGCATTGACACTGCGCCCGGCTCGGCGGCAAGGTGTTCGACGCCGCCGGCAGCTGCGGCTGGTCAGGTACATCGAGATCATGCTGGCCGCGGGCGCCGCCTTGGTGCCTATGCCGATCCGCGAAGCGCCGCTCGCGCCGGCACCGGACCCGACGCGTTTTCCTCCGCCCCCGCGCGTCGAGCGCGGGCTCTATATCCGCACTCTGTTTCCATGTCCCTGAAACTTCACGTCATCATCTGCAGCACCCGCCCTGGCCGCATTGGACCCGCGGTTGCGCGCTGGTTCCACGAGCGCACCCGAGACCACGCGAAGCTCGACGCCGACCTCATCGACCTTGCCGATTTCGCACTGCCGCTCTACGACGAGCCCATCCACCCGGTGCGCCAGCAATATCAACAGGCGCACACGAAGCGCTGGAGCGAAAGCGTCGACAGTGCCGACGCCTACGTCTTCGTCACGCCGGAATACAACTACGGGCCACCACCCTCCTTCGTCAACGCATTGAATTACGTCTACAAGGAGTGGAACTACAAGCCCTGCGGCTTCGTCAGCTACGGTGGCGTCTCCGGCGGCCTGCGTGCGGTGCAGATGGAGAAGCTGCTAGTCACCACGCTTAAGATGATGCCGGTGACGGAAGGCGTCGCGGCACCGATGGTGGCAAAGCTACTCGACGAGCGCGGCAACTTCGTGCCCAACGACCTGATTACCGCTTCGGCGATCACGCTGCTCGACGAATTGCATAAATGGGCTGTTGCGCTGAAAACGATGCGCCCCTAGAGGAGGCTGCACGGCAAAGCGGGACAACCCTGACGTCGTCTGGCATGCGGCATTCGTTAAATGAGGCGTGCTCACGAGCCGGCGGCGCCGCGGGGCTGGCTGCCGCCTGGTCGAGTCGGCGGCCAGTCGGCTGCACGAACGCGCTCGCCGCCGTCACGGTGGCCTTCAGCCCCGTGTCGCGCGCGAATGGCCACTTGCGGTTTAACTCGTTCATCAGACTTCGACCCGCCGCGCAGCTTCGCTTCCACCTCGAGCCGCAGCGCTCCGAAATCGCGAAATCGGTCGACGCGACGCGCGCATTCGCGCCAACCATCCGCTCTTCGGTGGATCGGCTCTTCTTCATGGGCTCCTCGCCACTGGGAGGAAGCCATTCTCTCAAGTTACCAATGGCCCGAAAAAAGCCGGGCAGGTCATAGCCTTGGCCAACAAGTTAGCGAGAATCGCCTGGGTGAACTTGACGACGCCGGGCGCTACGTACGAGCGCCGAGATCCTCGCTTCGCCTGACCGACGATACTCGATAGGAGATCTTCCTGAGTTTGCGAGAAGTCTGAATTGATGACGCAACAGTTGATCGGCGCACCGTAAGCCTGTCGGCCGAAAGCGGGCCCTGAGCCCGTACCAAGCTTATTAGGAACAGTGCGCGCGGATTTCATCATGGCCTG
>CAUJKI010000497.1 GCA_963205015.1 Pseudomonadota bacterium | reverse complement strand
AAGACCCTCAACGTCGACATGGTCAAGATCGACGGGTCCTTTATCACGAACCTCGCCTTCGAGCCGGACAACCAGGTCTTCATCAAGACGCTGGTCGAGATCGCGGAGACGTTCAATCTCGAAACGGTGGCCGAATGGGTTGGTGATGAGATGACGGCCCAGATGATGGCCAGGGCCGGCATTACCTATCAGCAGGGCTTCTTCTTCGGCCAGCCCGTGCTCGCCAGCGCGTTCACGGACCAGCCGGGCGCCTGACGGCAATTCATTCCGCCGCGTCGCGCCCTTCTTTCGCCGCGCCCGCCTCGCGGAACGCCGTGCGCCGTCGATCCCAGTCGGCCGCGCCGACGCGCGCGAACGTAACGGCCGGACCGCCGCCGCTGAATGTTGCCGGCGTCAATCCAGTGGCCTTGAGCTCCGCGAGCAGCGTGTCGCAGAGCCCGATGATCGACGATATCAGCATTCCCGGAACGATCGCGACGCGGTAGCCCATGCGTTCGATCTCGGCGTGCGGAATGGCAGGCGTCTTACCGCTCAACACATTGTTGAACAGGCAGGGACCTTTCACCGCGCGCGGCACCGCGGCCACTTCCTCGATCGTTTGCGGTGCTTCGAAAAAGGCCATGTCCGCGCCGGCCTGCAGCGCCATGTTACAGCGCGCGATCGCTTCGTCGAAACCGGCGACACCGCGGGCATCGGTACGCGCAATGATCAGGAAATCGGGCGTCCGGCGCGCGGCTGCCGCGGCCCGGATCTTGGCCGCGTAGTCCTCGCGGCTGACCAGCTCCTTGCCGTCGAGATGGCCGCACCGCTTCGGGAACACCTGATCCTCGATATGAATCGCCGCGACGCCTGCGCGCTCGAAGGATTGCACGGTACGATAGACATTGAGCTCGTTGCCATAGCCGGTATCGGCGTCGCTGATGAGCGGCACGCCAACCGTCGCCGCCATCCGGCCGGCGTTCGCCACCATCTCGGTCATGGTCAGCAGGCCGTAGTCGGGAAATCCGTGCGAAACGGACGTGCCGGCGCCGGTCATATAGACGGCGGAGAACCCCGCCTGCTCGACGAGACGAGCGGTCAGGCAATCGTAAGCCCCAGGCGCAACGACCATGGGGCCGGCGCTGAGCATGGACTTGAGCGGGGCAGCAGGCTCCATGTGATCTTCCTCCCGGTATCGCCGTTCATCCGTTGTGAGCGACCTTAGGAGGCACCTGCTGCGACGTCCAGGCACAGGCGCGCTGTCCCGGCCTGTGGGTTTCGAGGGGAAAGATGCGGATCCGGCCGCGCGGCCTTGGTTGCGCCGCCCGAATCAGGGGAGCGTATACGGGCCAAGCGTGGCAAGCGGAGTCCGCCCATGTCCATCAGCGTGCTGGCGCGCCAGCTCATGTTGCAGGAGATCTTCAGAGGCCTGAACCCTCTGCAGCTCACCGAGATCGTGCGGCAGTCCGAGCGCATCGTCTACAGCCCGGGCGAGACCATCGTCGAGGCCGGCACGGCCGGCGACGCTGCGGTACTGATCGTGGCGGGTGATGCCGTCCGCTTCCTCGAAACAGGAGAGCCGACAGCCGGGCTCAATGCGCAGGCAATCGGCACGGGCTCCCTGCTTGGCGAGCTCGCCATGCTGGTGGAGCACGAGCACGGAGCAACAGTGGTCGCCCACACCACAGTACGAGCCCTGCGGATCACGCGAGCGGGCCTTCAGGCGCAGATGCTCGACGACCCGGATCTCGCTGGCCACTTCGTCGATCGCATCACCGAGCGGCTCAATCGCGTCGCGGATGAGCTGCGACGCATCGACCACGCGCTCGCGGTTGCCGACGGCGCCCTCGTGCCGGCATGACGCGCGGGTTGCGCGCGAACCTCAACTGATTTAGAGAAGATGCTGCTATAAAATAGAAAAGCGCCCAACCCCGGGGGGAGAGGTTGGGCGCTGGAGCGCTTTTCGGCGCTTCGCACCGGGAGGGAATCCGGTGCAGCGGATTGATGTCTTCGGCTAGACGGGGGGCACTGCCGAGTATGTGACATCCACCGCTCTACAGACGAATTTAGTTGCCTGTGACCGAAAATCAAGGTCCGCCCAGCGGACACTCACGATTCTTTTACTGATTGTTTCAGAGGCCATACGAGGTGATTCGCACGGCACTGCCCGGAGCAGCATCAACTCATTGATCTGCTATTGTTTTCTCAGCGCCGGACTGATCACGCGGAAGAGCTCGGTGTCTAGATCTTCCGGCCGGGCCAGGTTCGCAACCTCGACCCGCGTATCAGCGCCATGCGAATCGGTCGTCACCCATTCCCTGAGCTCGAGCTCGGGCGCCTTGGTCAGGAAAAGCCGGATCTGACCGGGCGCGTCGGGGCTCTTGTCCTGCAACGCGAGGATGATCAGGTCCTCCGCTTCCTGGACCTCGATGATGCTCGCGTCCCTGAGCAGGTCGACGTCCTTGCGCAGCAACAGTCTGAACGGTGTCTGGTCGAGCGCGATCCGGTCGTCGGACTGCACTTCGAGGTCTTGAATCGCCAGCATCTTGCCATCTGAGACGATGAGCTGGCGGCTAGGGCGATTGTACTCGAACCTCAGCCGCCCGGGCCGCTTGACGAAGAACGTCCCGCGCATCCGCTTGTTGTCGGCCGTTGTCTGCACGAACGTGCCGCGCAGATTTTCCAGATTGTTGAAATAGCGGCTGACCTTCCCGACCGTCTCGATCTGCTGCGGGTCAAGCGCGATGCCAGCGATCGTCGACTCCGGTTTAACGTCTGTATTCCAGGAGGGATTGCCGAGGGGACTGCTGCCGGCAGGTTTACCGGGATTCTGGGCCATGGCGATGGACGCCCAGGCGAGCGTGACGGCAGCGCACAGGATGGCCGCGCCGTGTCCACCCAGACTCAGGAATGCACGCATACCAAGCCCCCAGCGCGAAATCATCGCATCCGCCCCATATCCGTTCCAGCTCAGCATCCCATTCCCCCAAGATTGGGACGAGATCTAGGCGCGTACGTTCCGCCGCAAGCATTGCGGGGTGCCGCCGCGCGTGCTACCCGCCACCTGTGCTTGAGCACTCGATATTTCATTTGGCCAGATCCACTGCAGAGGCGCTGCATCACCATGCCGAAGAATCCGACACCCACATCCGGCAACGGTCCCGCTGCCTCCGCCGCCACGGCCCAGCCCCAGCAGGTCCAGGTGCGCATCGCCGGGCAGTACATCAAGGATCTGTCGTTCGAGAATCCCAACATCGGCAAGCTTATCACGGGCGCGCCCGAGAACCCTAATCTCGATGTCGAGATCAATGTCGGTATCGCCGAACTCGGCGCCAATCTCTACGAGTCCGCGATTCAGTTCAAAGCCCAGGCCAAGACTAAGGATCTGGTGATCTATGAATTCGAGATCGTTTACGGCGGCGCCTTCCACATCGAGAACGCACCGCCGGGGGCGCTTGAGCCCATGCTCTTCGTCAACTGCCCCTCGCTGCTGTTCCCATTCCTGCGCCGGATCGTCGCCGACGTGACGCGCGAAGGCGGCTTCCCGCCGCTGCTGCTCGATCCCGTGGATTTCGGCGCGCTCTACATGCGCAAGAAGCAGCTCGGCATGCCGCCCCAGACGGGGCCCTCAACCGCTCTTTCCTGAGCCGTCCTCGCTGCCTTCCGGCCGATCGAACCGGATCCACAGCGCTTGCGGGCCGAGCGTATCGATGAATGCGCGATGTGCCGCCATGTCCGCTTCGCTCAATCGCGCTTCAAGCGGCCGCGGTCGGACTCGAATGGCCGAGGCCGTGGCAACGTCGATGCTTCGCTGGCGCGTTGCAGTCTGAGCCAGGCTGAGCGTCGCCTGCCGCTCGCCAAGCAATTCGAGATAGACCTCGGCCAGCAGCCATGAGTCGAGCAGCGCGCCGTGGAACGTCCGCTTGGAGTTGTCGATCTGGTAGCGCTTGCAGAGCGCATCGAGGCTGTTCGGACCACCGGGATATTTGCGCTTCGCCAGCGCTAGCGTGTCGACGACGCGGTCCATGCCAATCGCCGGATGGCGCAAACGCTGAAACTCCGCATTGATGAAGCCGATGTCGAAGGCGGCGTTATGAATGACGAGCGGAGCATCACCTATGAATTCTGCGAACTTCGACGCAATCTCGTGAAACTTCGGCTTGTCGCGTAGTTGATCCATGGAAATGCCATGGATGGCCTGCGCGTCGGGATGGACGTCGCGGTCCTCGGGATGGATGTACTGATGAAAGGTCTTGTCGGTTGGAATGCGATTAATCAGCTCGACGCATCCGATCTCGATGATGCGGTCGCCCCGTCGCGCATCGAGACCAGTGGTCTCCGTATCGAGCACCACCTCGCGCAGCATGGAGAAGCCTTCCCCCAGATCCCGGAATTGAGGCCGGGCCTCACGCCCAGTATTTCTCGAACGCCGTTCCTGTTCGACCGGTCAATTGGGCCATGATTCGATCGATCTGCGCTTCCGTCTCAGGAATACTGCGCGAGGTATCCACAACGAAATCCGCACGCTGGCGCTTCTCCGCATCAGGCATCTGGCGCGAGATGATCTGATCGAGCTTGTCGCTGGTCATGCCCGCACGTTCCAGTACGCGGCTGCGCTGGATGTCCGCCGGTGCGCTGACGACGATCGTTACATCGACGCGTTCGTCGCCACCCGTCTCGAACAGCAAGGGGATTTCGAGGACAACTTTCTCCCTGCCGTTGGCTGCCTTCTGATGAAGGAATTCGCGCTCCGCTTCGAACACCAGCGGATGAACAATGGCCTCGAGGCGCTCGTACGCACTTGGATCCGCGAGCAGCGCAGCAGCCAGTCGCTGGCGGTCGATGCCGCCTTCCGCGGTGGTCGAGCCCGGAAATGCCGCTTCGATGGGAGCCACAGCCGCTCCACCCGTTCTGTACAACTTGTGCACAATGGAATCCGCATCGCACACAGGCACGCCAAGAGACCGTATG
>CAUJKI010000496.1 GCA_963205015.1 Pseudomonadota bacterium | reverse complement strand
CGCTCAGCACGGTCATGTCCTTGAAGAGACCGCGGGTGGTGCCCTCGCGCACGAATTTCTGCAGGTCGGCGCCGAACGTAACGTTGAAGATCGCGTCGGGCTTGGCGTCGGCGACAGCCTGCGCCACGCTGCCTGCGTCGATGCGGTTGAGCGGCGGCGCCTGCTCGACGACGAACTCGACGCCGGGCTGGCGCGCCGTCATGAGCTGCTTGAAGGATACCACTGCGGACTGGCCGTACTCGTAGTTCGGATAGACAAGCGCCCAGCGTTTCTTGTTGAGCTTGAGGGCCTCCTCGACGAGCATGGAGGTCTGCATGTAGGTCGATGCGCGGAGCCGGAACGTGTACCTGTTGCCGTTCTCCCAGACGATCTTGTCGGTGAGCGGCTCGGAAGCGATGAACGGGAACTTGCGTTGCTTGGCGAAGTCGGCGATGGCGAGGCCGACGTGTGAAAGAAATCCACCCGTCAGTAGCACCACGCCCTCGCGGCTTACCAGCTCCTCGGCGGCACGCACGGCATCGCCCGGCGCGCCGTTGTCGTCGCGCGAGACCACCTCGAGGGGACGGCCGTTGATACCACCGCTCTTGTTGATCTCTTCGACGGCCAGTTCCCAACCTTTGCGGTAAGGCTCGAGAAAAGCCGGGATCACCTTGTAACTGTTGATCTCTCCGACCTTGATCGGGGCCTGCGCCAACGCCGGGGCGGCGGCTGCCGTCAACGCCGCGAAGGTTATCGCCAGTCTGCCCAGTCGCATCTTTGCTCCGCTCCCTGATTCCGTCGGCGGGACGAGACGCCCTCACATGCCGATGTCGGGCGCCGTCCATCCTGCCTCGTCGCGAACACCGGATAAGTGCCCGTCTGCTGCAAATATTATGGCCAGTTGGCGCCTGTGTCTGGTATTTCAGCAGCCTGCCCGGTATTTCGGTCATGAATAGCGGTCATGCGGCCAGGCCCGGCTCTTGGCCGGACCAGCGAATGGACTGCGGATGATCTGCGATCGAGCGCCACCCAGGTATCGTGCCGAGGCACGCGACGACGACCGCCGGCCATGCGCATCCTAGGAATAGCGAGCGAGACCCACGACAGCGGCATCGCGATCGTCGAGGACGGCAAGCCCGTCCTCGTCATCGAGGAGGAGCGTCTTAGCCGCATCAAGCATACGCAGCGTTTTCCCGCCGCCGCCCTCGCCGCGGCCATGGAAGGCGGGTGGCTCCGCCCGGAGGCGATCGACGCCATTGTCACGCCGTGGAATGCCGCCGTTCTGCGCAAGACGTTCCTGAAGGCGATCGTGCGCAACGCGCCATCGAGCCTCAATCTCCTGCGGCCGGGCGCTAATACGGCGCAGCGGCTCAGCATCGTCGCGCTCAACCAGTGGCTGCGGTACAAGCTGACGGGCGCCCTCGGGCTGCAGAAGCTCCCGCCGCTCTACGGCATCCGCCATCATCATGCGCACGCAGGGATCTTCTTCATCTCGCCCTTCGAGGAAGCCAATATCCTCGTGATGGACGGCTACGGCGACGATGCCGCAACCTCTACCTACATCGGCGCCGGCAACCGCCTTGAGCGCATCTGGCAAAGCGATGTCTTCAACTCGCTCGGCATGATCTACACGTTCGTCACCGGCCATCTCGGGTTCCGCGATTTCGAGGAAGGCACAGTGATGGCGCTCGCGGCCCATGGCGATGACCGCTACGTGAGCCGCTTCCGCGACACGATCCGCCTTCTCGACGATGGCCGCTACGAGGTCGACATGAGCTACTTCATGTTCGACCGCTATGCATTCCTGCGGCCCTTCAGCAAAAAATTCTTCGCAACCTTCGGCCCGGCACGCGCTCACGACGCGCCCGTCACGGATCATCACAAGGCACTCGCGCGGGCGCTCCAGGTGCGCATCGAGGAGGTCGTGCTGCACGTGGCGCGCGGCCTCTACCAGCGCAATCGCTCGCGCCATCTCGTGATCTCGGGCGGCGTCGCGCTCAACTGCGTCGCCAATGCGCGCGTTCTCGCCGAGACGGACTACGAGCGCGTGTGGGTGCCGCCCTGTGCCTCCGATACGGGCGCGCCGCTCGGTGCCGCGCTCTGGCTTCACCATCAGCGGAACGGCCAGCCGCGCGACTTCACACTCACACATCCCTTCTATGGCCTCGAGGAAAGCGACGAAGCCATCCGGGCAGCACTCGAGGCCGCAGGGCTCACCGCCGAGCGCCTCAGCGACGAGATGCTTTTTGCGCGTGTCGCCCGCGATCTGGCGGAGGGCAACATCGTCGGCTGGTTCCAGGGGCGCTTCGAAATGGGGCCGCGCGCGCTCGGCAACCGCTCGATCCTCGCCGATCCGCGACGGCTCACGACGAAGGATCGTATCAACGCCCGCATCAAATACCGCGAGAGCTTCCGCCCCTTCGCGCCGGCCGTGCTCGTCGAGCACGCTTCGGCATACTTCGAGATCGGGCAGGACGATCCGTTCATGACCTTCGCGCCGCGCGTCAGGCCCGAGAAACGCGACGTCATTCCCGCAGCAGTCCACGTCGACGGCACCGCGCGCTTGCAGACCGTCGCGCGCGAGGACAATCCGCGCGCTCATGCCCTCATCGAGGCCTTCATGCGCGAGACCGGCGTGCCGGTGCTGATCAATACAAGCTTCAACCGTCAGGAACCAATCGTTGCGACGGCGCGCGAGGCCGTGTCCTGCTATCTCAGGACCGAGATGGACGTGCTCGTACTCGGCAACTTCTATACGCGGAGCCGCAATGCTCAGAGCGAGACGCGGGCGCGGAAGAATTTTGCGGTGCGCGAGGAAAATCTCGTCGGGGGTGAGTGAGGCTTCGTGCATTCGGCGCGAGCAGGGCGCCGGCCCTGCGCCCGATCGGGGATACCCCGAAATCCCCGCCTTTTGTCGATTGATCGCTCGCTGCGAACTCGACAGGTCCCTTCTCCCCGTTCTTCACGGGGAGAAGGTTAGGATGAGGGGCTGGAGCTCGTTGAAACGTCGGCGTATGTCGCGGCCCCACCCCCGAACCCCACACCCCCCCCGCCGGGGAAGGGGCACGCGATGGGGTAGGGGGCACCCCCGGTCGCCCCC
>CAUJKI010000495.1 GCA_963205015.1 Pseudomonadota bacterium | reverse complement strand
AGGCGTTGCGGATCGCGGAAAAAACTCAAGCCACCCTCGTACGGTAGCGCACCGGCCGCCCGATGATGCCTTCAGCGGCCGCGAGGATCGCCTCCACGTCGAGACCATAGTGGCCGTAGAGCTCTGCGATCGAGCCCGACTGGCCGAAATGCTCGACGCCGAGCGCACGCACGCGATGGCCATGCACCGAGCCGATCCATGACAGCGTCGTCGGATGGGCATCGCATACCGTGATGATGCCGGCATCGCGGGGGAGCACCGACAGCAGCGTCTCGATGTGGGCGCGCGCGCCGTACTGGCCGCGCTCTCTCGCGCGCTGGGCGCCGTGCCAGCCAGCCGTGAGACGATCCGCTGATGTCACCGCGAGGACGCCGACCCCACGGCGATCCTCGCACAGAAGGCCGGCCGCCTCGATGGCCTCGGGCGCCACGGCACCCATGTAGACGATGGCAAGTGAGGTCGAAGCATCGGGCCGGCGCAGCCAGTACCCGCCCTCGACAATGTCTCTGTTGAGGTCCGTCGACATGATGCGCTGGACCTGCTCGACGGGCCGCGTCGACAGGCGCAGGTAGACCGAGCCGCCCTTTTCGTCGTGCCGCCAGCCCGGCTCGGCGCTTTCCGATCCATCGCGCTGAACGTACTCGAAGGCCCAGCTCATGATGGCGGCAAGCTCATCCACGAACGCCGGCTCGAACGAGGCGAGGCCATCCTGCGCCATGCCGATGAGCGGCGTGCCGATGGACTGATGCGCGCCGCCTTCGGGCGCGAGCGTCAGCCCTGAGGGCGTTGCAACCACGATGAAACGGGCGTCTTGGTAGCAGGCATAGTTCAGCGCATCGAGCCCGCGGCAGATGAAAGGATCGTAGAGGGTGCCGATGGGAATGAGCCGTTCGCCGAAGTGCGCATGACTGAGGCCCGCCGCCGCGAGCGTCAAGAACAGGTTCATCTCGGCGATGCCGAGCTCGAAGTGCTGGCCCTGCGGGGACATCTCCCAGCGTTGCGGACTCATGAGGCCGCGCTGCTTGAAGACATCGTCGCGGCTTTCCATGGAGAAGAGCCCGCGCCGGTTCACCCATGGCCCGAGGTTGGTCGAGACGGTGACGTCGGGTGACATGGTGAGGATTCGGTCGGCAAGCGGCCCGCCGCGGCGCGCGATCTCATCTAGAATGCGGCCAAATCCATTCTGCGTGCTTGCGGCGCCGGTCACGCCGAGCGGGGGGATTTCGGGAACCGGAATGCGGTCCGCGCGCAGTCCGCGCTTACCCTTGGCATTGAAGGGCACGCGCGCAAGATAGTGCGCAATGTCCTGATGGGAGAGCGCGAGGCCGGCGAACGGCTCCCATTCCTCGCCCTTCTGGATGCCCTGGGCAGCCTGGAACTCGGCCATCTGCGTCTTGTTCATGAGGCCGGCGTGGTTGTCCTTGTGGCCCTGGAAGGGGAGGCCGAAGCCCTTGATCGTGTAGGCAATGAAGCAGCAGGGTTTGTCCGCGGGGGCGTGTGCGAAGGCCTCGAGAATGCTCTCCATATCGTGGCCGCCGAGGTTCGTCATAAGACGGGCGAGCGCGTCGTCGTCGCGGCGCTCGATGATCGCAAGCGTATCGGGGTGGCCGGCAAGATCGGCTTCGAGCTGACGGCGCCACCCCTTGGCACCCTCGAAGACGAGGGCCGAATAGAGCTGGTTCGGGCAGTCCGCGATCCAGGTCCTGAGGCGCTCGCCGCCGGGCTCGGCAAATGCGGCCTCCTGCAGCTTGCCGTACTTGATGAGGATGACCTCCCAGCCGAGGTTCTCGAACATCCCCGCGACCTTCATGAAGAGCTTGTCGGAGACGACCGAGTCGAGACTCTGGCGGTTGTAGTCGACGACCCACCAGCAGTTCTTGAGGCCGTGCTTCCAGTACTCGAGCAAAGCCTCGTGGATATTGCCCTCGTCGAACTCGGCATCGCCCATGAGCGCGACCATGCGTCCCTTCGGCCAGTCCTGGCTCCAGCCTTTCGCGTGGACGTAGTCCTGGATGAGGCTCGCGAAGCCCGTCGCCGCGACGCCCAAGCCTACCGAGCCGGTCGAGAAATCGACGTCCGCCTTGTCCTTGGTCCGTGAGGGATAGGACTGCACACCGCCGAAGGCACGGAAGTTCTGCAGCTTGTCGAGCGTCTGGTTGCCGAGGAGGTACTGGATCGCATGGAAGATCGGACTCGCGTGCGGCTTCACGGCGATGCGATCCTCCGGCCGCAGCACGTGGAAATAAAGCGCTGTCATGAGCGTCGCGAGCGACGCCGACGAGGCCTGATGCCCGCCGACCTTGAGGCCGTCGCCGCGGTCCACCTCATGGTTGGCGTGGTGGATCATGTAGGTCGAGAGCCAGAGCACCTTGCGCTCCAGCTCGCGGAGCATGGCGAGAGTGGCGGTCCGGTCTTGGAGCGCGTTCGGCGCGTCGTCCTGCATGGCGGCCTCGGAAAATCGGGCGTGATCGATTAACCGAGAATAGGCCCAACGGCGTGGTGGGTGTTTGCAAAGTATGCCACTCGAGGCATTGATATTGGCAGAATCAGCCAGTAAAGGCGACATATATGCCTGAATCCGCCAATATCGCGCTCGATCGTATCGACCGGCGACTCCTTGCGGAGCTGCAGGAGAACGGCCGTCTGACAGTCGCCGAGCTGGCAGAGCGCGTTGGCTTGTCGGCGAGCCCCTGTTCGCGCCGCCTGCGCATTCTGGAGGATGCCGGCATCATCCATCGCTATGCGGCGCTCCTCGACCAGAAGAAGATCGGGCTGCCTGTCAGCGTCTTCGTCTCGATCAAGCTCGAGCGCCAGCAGGAGGACAAGCTGCAGCGCTTCGAGGATGCCATCCGGCGCTGTCCCGAGGTGCTCGAATGCTACCTCATGACAGGACCGCGTGATTATCTGCTCCGCGTCGTCGCGCGCGACCTCGCCGACTACGAGCGCTTCGTGAAGGACACGCTCACGCGCATCGACGGCATCGCCAATATCGAGTCGAGCTTCGCGCTGGGGCAGGTGAAGCACTCGAGCGCGCTGCCGCTGGACGGGCGGTGAGGGCAGCCAGCGTGGCGTTGAGATGTTCGCGCCTTCGGCGCGAGCGAGACTGGTCTCGCGCTCTATCGGGAGGGACACCCTCCCGAACCCACCCGCTTCTATGAGCTGATCGCTCGCGGCGAACGCTACACATCCCTTCTCTTCGTCCTTCACGGGGAGAAGGTTAAGATGAGGGGCGGAAGCTTGTGCGACGTTGGCGTATGCCG
>CAUJKI010000494.1 GCA_963205015.1 Pseudomonadota bacterium | reverse complement strand
CCGCGCATCGAGGGTGTCGAGACCTTCAAGGGCGAAGCCTTTCACACCGCCCGCTGGCCGCATGAGCCCGTGAGCTTCGAAGGCAAGCGCGTCGCCGTCATCGGCACGGGCGCTACGGGCGTCCAGACCATCCAGGAAGTGGCCAAGACGGTCGGCCATCTCACCATCTTCCAGCGCACGCCGAACTGGTGCGCCCCCCTCCACAACAGCAAGATCGACAAAACGACGATGGAGGGCATCAAGAAGCGCTACGATGAGATCTTTGCGCGCTGCAGGGAGACGCACGCCTGCTTCGTGCACACGATCGACCAGCGTCGCACTTTCGAAGTGACGCCCGAGGAGCGAGAGGCCTTTTTCGAGCACCTTTATGCCTCGCCGGGCTTCGGCATCTGGCAGGGCAATTTCAAGGACATCCTGACCGACCGGAAGGCCAATGCCGCCATTTCCGAGTTCGTCGCGCGCAAGATCCGTGCGCGCGTGAAGGATCAGGCCGTCGCCGACAAGCTCATCCCCAGGAACCACGGCTTCGGTACGCGGCGCGTGCCGCTCGAGACGCGGTACTACGAGGTCTACAATCAGCCGAACGTAAAGCTCGTCGACATCAAGGAAACACCGATCGAGCGGATCACGCCGAAGGGCATCAAGACGAGCGATGCCGAGTACGAATTCGACATGATCATCTATGCGACGGGTTTCGATGCCATCACAGGTAGCTTCCATCGCATCGACCTGCGCGGCGTGGGTGGTCAGACGCTCAAGGAGGCCTGGGCGGGCGGCCCGCAGACCTTCGTCGGCGTCCAGGTCCACGGCTTTCCCAACATGTTCATGGTAGTCGGTCCCCACACTGCACTCGGCAACATTCCGCGCAGCATCGAGTACAACGTCGAATGGGTGACGGACCTCATCCGTTACATGCACGAGCGCGCGCTCACGCGCGCCGACCCACGCGCCGAAGCGGTCGAAGCATGGACGGAGACCGTGCGGGCCGCCGGCGAAGGCCTGCTGACCAACGAGGTCGATTCCTGGATGACGGGCATCAACTCGAATGTGGACGGCAAGCAGGTGCGCACGCTGGCCCGTTACAGTGGTAGTGCGCCAGCCTATCGCGCGAGGTGCGATGCCGTCGCGGCCGGCGGCTACAAGGAGATCGATCTCGCGTAAGGCGCAAAGCGCGGGGCGCCTCGTACCTCGGATGGGTTACCCCTTCCGCTTGGCTCGCTCCGCCAGAAATCCTTTCATGATCCGCTGGGGCTCGCCGGTCGCATAGGCCTCGAGCGAATATCGGATGCCCGCCGCCGTCGCTTCATCGAACCCCGGTTGCGTGAGCGCGCGCAGGCGCTCCTTGGTGAGCCTCATGGCCACCGGCGGCACCTTCAGCAGCTCCTCGGCAATCGCGATCGCCTTCTCCAACACCTCGCTCTCCGACACCAGATGATCGACCAGCCCGATCGCATGCGCGCGCTCCCCGCTGACGAGCCCGCCGGAAAGCGACAGCTCGCGGTTTGGACCGTGGCCGACGTAGAGGCTCATGAGATAGGTGCCGACGATACTTGCGAGGCCAGCGCGCGTCTCGGGCTGGCCGATGCGGGCACCAGGATGGCTGACGCGCATGTCACAGCACAGGCCGATCTGCATGCCCGCGCCGGCCGCGATACCGTTGAAGGCCGCCACGGCCGGCTTTGAGAGATCGCGCACGGACTGGTACATGGCGCGCATAGCCGAGCACCACCCGCGCACGTCGTCGATGCCGAGATTGGCCGTCTCGTTGAGATCCTGCCCGGCGGAGAAGGCCTTGCCGGCGCCCGTCACGACCACGGCGCCCACGGCCGCATCGGCCTCGACCGCCTTCATGGCCGCGGTGAAGGCCGCGCGTAGCTCGGGGCTCACGGCATTGAGGACCGACGGGCGGTTCAGCGTCACGATCTGCACGCGTCCGCGCTGCTCGGTCAGGATAAGATCTGCCATCCGCATTTCCTCCGTTTATGGTCCGCATGGTGCGCCAGGGGGCTGCGCGGCGGCAAGCGCGGGGTTGTCATGCCTTTCCGTCGTCCCGGAACAGCTTGCCGGGCGGCCGTCTGCCGCGTCATGATCCTCCCGAAGCAGAAACCGGAGAAAGCAGCGCATGACCTTCGTCCAGATCGGCGACTACGCCATTGATCGGCTGGTAGAGCTCGAATTCCCTGCTTTTGCTGCGCGCGAGTTCTTCCCCGCCTGCACGGAGGCGCAACTTGCCGACGGCAAAGCCCGCCTCGGCAAGCTCATCAGCGCCGACGACAAGCTGCTCATGAGCTTCCATTCCTTCGTCCTGCGCACACCGAAGCACACGATCCTCGTCGATACCTGCTGCGGCAACAACAAGCCGCGCCCTGCGCGCGCCGACTTCAGCATGCTTCAGACGAACTACCTTGCGGATCTGGCCGCGCTGGGTGTGAAGCCGGAGCAGGTCGACTACGTCATGTGCACGCACTTGCATTGGGATCATGTGGGCTGGAACACGCAGCTTTTGGATGGACGCTGGGTGCCGACCTTCCCCAATGCCAAGCACATCATGGCCAAGCGCGAGTATGAGTTCTGGGATGCCGAATACGCCAAGGGGGACAGGAGCAACATGCATGTCCTCTCATTCGAGGACAGTGTTCTGCCGATCAAGCGCGCCGAGCAGGCCGTGCTCGTGAGCGACGATTTCGAATTGGAGAAGGGCATCCGGCTCGAGCCCTGTCACGGCCATTCGCCTGGACTCGTACTCATCAATGTCGAGAGTGGCGGCAAGCGCGGCGTCTTCGTCGGAGACGCCATTCACCACCAGCTCCAGTTTCTCTATCCTGAGCTTTGCTGTCGCGTCGACACGGATATGGCGCTTTCGGCCAAGAACCGGCGAGCGTTTCTCGAGAAGCACGCAGAGACGGACACGCTCGTCATGCCCGCGCACTTCCCCATGCCAACGGCGGGAACTGTCGTGCACGACGGGAACGCTTTCAGGTTCAAGGGGGCGTAGTCGCGCCCTCGACGGGGGGACCTTCACGGTCCCCCGACTACGACTTGCAGAGCTAGACGGACGCTTCCGCCAGCGTGCCGGCGCGCGAGGGTGCTTCTTCGCCGTACATCGTGTAGATCGGCGCGTCCTTGAGGATGACCTCCTCGTAGAAGCCATAACCGTTGAACTTGCCGGCAATGGCGCGGGCATAGGCACCTGTATTGCCGATCTCGATGTAGTCGCCCTCGCGGATCGAGGCCGGCAACATGAAGGGCCCCTTCATGTGATCGATCGAGTCGCATGTCGGCCCCCAGAACTGGAAGGGCGCCAGCGCCTTCGGATCGCGCACCTCGCGCCCGACGAGCCGGACCGGGAACGTAAAGCCGAGGTGGGCCGCGTCGAACAGCATCCCGTAGCTGCCGTCGTTGATGTAGAGATCGCTGCCGCGCCGCGCGTCGACGCGCACGATCAGGCTTTCGGCTTCCGCGACCAGCGCCCGCCCCGGCTCGCACATGAGCCGGCAGTTGCTCGCAACGGGGAGCGTCGCGAAGCTCTCGCGGATCACCTGCATGAAGTCGGAGAGCGGGGCCTGGCCGTCGCCCGAGTAGCGCGCGGGAAAACCGCCGCCGACGTCGATACCGTCGATGACCACGCCTGCACGGGCAATGAGCTTACGCGCTTCCGCGAGCGCACCGGCATAGGCCAGTGGCGCCAGCGTTTGCGAGCCGACGTGGAAGGAAATGCCGAGCGACCTTGCCACCTGCCGCGCCTTCGTCAGCAGGCGCACGGCCGCCGGGCCCGTGATCCCGAACTTGTTCTCGAGCGGGATGACGGCATTGAGCGCGGGCACGGCAATGCGCACCCACAGCGCGAGATCGCGCGCGCCATCGGTCTCCTCGACGATCTTCTTCAGCTCGTCCTCGCTGTCGAGCGAGAAGGAACGGCAGCCGAGCGCGAAGGCGCGGTGGATCGCGTGGCGCGACTTCACGGGATGCATGAAGTGGAACGTCACGTCCGGAATGGTCTTGGCATCCTCGAGCTCGGGAAGCGAGGCGACGTCGAAATGGCGGATACCGGCGCCATACAGCGCGCCGATCAAGAAGGGCGTGCTGTTGGCCTTGTAGGCGTAGGCGACATCGCCGGGAAAGTTCGCGAGAAACCACCGCGCCGCACGGCCAGCCGCATGCGGGCGCAGGCCGATGATGGGCTTCTCGGGCTTACGGGCTGCAATCAGCGCCGAGGCAGAATGAAACGTCTCCATCTCATGGGACCTCCACCAGTCGACCTATGACCGGGCGAGCTGCAGGGAACCAGCAGAGATCGCCGCACCTTGCGTGCACATAAGTCGCGTTGGGGCCTATGTAAAGACCTTTGGTGCTCCCACGCGCCGCTCACATGCTCCTGAATAGGCTTATGGGGCTGCCGGCAGTGGCCACGGGGCCGAGAGGCGTGCTATTGGAGAGGCTACAGTGGCTTTCAGCACTGCCAAATCCCGCACATCCCGCTGGGCCTGCAGTCCATTCTGACCGAAGGGAAACATCGCCCCATGAGCAGCAAGCTTTTTTCGCCGATCAAGCTCCGCGACCTAGATCTCGCGAACCGCGTCGTCGTGGCGCCCATGTGCCAGTACTCGGCCGAGAACGGCAACATGACCGACTGGCACATGCTGCACCTCGGCTCGCTCTCGAACTCCGGCGCCGGGCTGCTGATCGTCGAAGCAACGGGCGTCGAGCTGATCGGGCGGATCACGCCCGGCTGCACCGCCCTCGCCAATGATGAGAATGAGGCGGCGATGAAGCGCGTGGTCGATGCCTGCAAACGTTTCGGTACCGCCAAGATTGGCATCCAGCTCGGACACGCCGGCCGCAAGGCCTCCTGCAAGCGCCCCTGGGAAAGCAAGGCTCATTCCGATCCGCTCGAGCAGGGCGCCTGGCAGACAAAATCCGCCTCCGCCATTCCCTTCGGCCCCGGCTGGCACACGCCGGAAGCCTATACGCTCCCCGAGATCGAGGCACTCAAGGCAGCCTTCGTCGCGGCCACCAAACGGGCGGACCGGGCTGGTTTCGACCTCATCGAGATCCACGGCGCCCACGGATACCTCCTGCACCAGTTCATCTCGCCGCTCTCGAACACGCGCACGGACCAATACGGCGGCAACCGCGAGAACCGCATCCGCCTGCCGCTCGAGATTTTCGCGGCCATGCGCCAGGTCTGGCCGAAGCACAAGCCCCTCGGCATCCGCATCTCGGCCGTGGACTGGATGGATGACGGCCTCAAGATCGAGGATTCCGTTTTCTTCGCCCAGAAGCTCAAGGACGCCGGCTGCGACTTCATCGACGTGTCCTCGGGCGGCAACCACCCTGATCAGAAGATCCAGCTTGGGCCGGGTTATCAGGTGCCCTTCGCCGAGGCGATCAAGAAGGCGACCGGCATGGCGACCATGACCGTTGGCCTCATCACAGAACCGGAGCAGGGAGAGGCCATCGTCGCCAGCGGACAGGCCGACATGGTGGCCCTGGCGCGCGGCTTCCTCGATGATCCGCACTGGGCGTGGCATGCCGCCTGGCGGCTTGGCGCCGACGTCCCGGTTTCTGTTCAGTACGCCCGTGCCACGCTGAAGACATGGCCGCCGGCTAAGCGGTATGCGCCCGCCGCCAGGGCGGCAGAATAGCTCACGACGAGGCATAATGTTGCCGACGGTTTACTGGGTCCGCGGCCTCGAGCGCGGCCGGCTCGCAGTCGTCGCCCGGCCCGATCCGGCCTATGGCCTTCCCCAGCAGATGCAGCTGCTCCGGGAGATCGGTGTCGATGTGCTCGTCAGCATGCTCCAGAGCGAGGAGGCCATTCGCGTCGGCCTCGCCTGGGAAGCCAACGTCGCGCAAGAAGCCGGGCTCGCGTTCCATAACCTTGCGACCGACGATTTCGGCGTGCCGGCCACCTTCGAGGGCGCCAGTGCGGTGATCGCTGCGGCCGCGGCGGAGGTCGAGGCCGGGCGTGGCGTCGGTGTGCATTGCTTCGCTGGCAGGGGACGCTCTCCACTCTTCGCCGCCAGCGTTCTCGTGCATCTCGGCTCCGAGCCAACCGCTGCCATCGAAGCGGTCTCCGAAGCCCGCGGCCGCCGCACTCCCGAGACGGAAGGCCAGCGCCAATGGGTCTTCGCTTACGCGGCATGGCGCCGCGGTACGGCTGGTACGGCTGGATAGGTGCAGGATGCCCGTGCCACCGCGTTAGCATCACCTTCATAAGAAGTAAGGCGAATTTTTCTTCTCATCGCGACGGATTCTCAGGGCTCATCCGTTTTGATCACATACGCGGGGGTCCACTATCACGCACCCTCAATAGCTCGTGATGAACGTGCATCAGTAGTGGAGCGCGCAAGCCATCAGGCGTATTTTGTACGCTAGATGATGAACCTTATCCGCGGAACCGACGACTGAAGCACGAGGCGTGCTTACCATCCGCGGCAACTATTCACGCAGCTCGGCATTACAGTTCGAAGTGGCCAGCGTGGCGTGAAGAGAGGGAATAGCTATGGCGACCAAAGCACTGCCGGTCGTAGCTTCAGGCTCGGCCGGCCTGTCCCGTTATCTCGAGGAAATCCGCCGGTTCCCGATGCTGGCGCCGGACGAGGAATTCATGCTGGCCAAGCGCTGGCAGGAGCACGAGGATACGGAAGCAGCCCACAAGCTCGTGACGTCGCATCTGCGTCTCGTCGGCCGCATTGCCATGGGCTATCGCGGCTACGGCCTCCCCATGGGCGAAGTGATCTCGGAAGGCAACGTGGGACTCATGCAGGCGGTCAAGCGCTTCGATCCCGACAAGGGCTTCCGCCTTGCGACCTATGCCATGTGGTGGATCCGCGCCTCGATCCAAGAATACATCCTGCGCTCGTGGAGTCTCGTGAAAATGGGAACCACGGCCTCGCAGAAGAAGCTCTTCTTCAACTTGCGTCGCGTCAAGGGTCAGATCCAGGCGCTTGAGGAGGGCGAGCTGAAGCCCGACCAGATCAAGGCGATCGCGACCAAGCTCGGCGTCTCCGAGGAGGACGTGGTCTCCATGAACCGCCGCCTGAGCGGCGACGCCTCGCTGAACGCGCCCGTCCGCGCCGATGCCGATTCCGGCGAGTGGCAGGACTGGCTCGTCGACGAGACACCCGATCAGGAGGAGCAACTCGCCGAAAGCGAGGAGCTGGCATTGCGCCGGAACATGCTCGGCTCTGCGCTGCAGACGCTGACCGACCGCGAGCGCCAGATCTTCGAGGCCCGCCGCCTCAGAGACGAGCCGGCGACGCTCGAGGATCTCTCCGTGGAGTTCGGCGTCTCCCGCGAGCGCATTCGCCAGATCGAGGTGCGCGCCTTCGAGAAGGTCCAGCGCGCCATGCAGAAGGCCAACGCCCAGATGGAGGCGGGCGCCGAGGCTTGAGGCGTCGAGGCAGAGCAGAAAATCGATCGGGCGCCTCTGGGATCCAGAGGCGCCCGTTTCCTTTACCCACGCTGATCCGCTCGCCCCGATCACGCCCTATGATACGGATGCCCCGCGAGAATCGTGATCGCGCGGTAGACTTGCTCGATCAGCACGACACGCGCGAGCCCGTGCGGCAGCGTCATAGGCCCGAGGGAGAGGGTCAAATGCGCGCCCTTGCCCGTCAGGCTCGCTGGGTGCCCGTCCGGTCCTCCGAGCAGGAAGGCCGTGGACTTCACGCCGGCATCCCGCCGCGCCGCAAGATACTGGGCGAATTCAGTGCTCGTCATGAGGCGCCCGCGTTCATCGAGCACGATCCTGAAATCGCTGTCCGCCGTCACATGGAGCAGACGCGCCGCCTCGTCGGCCTGGCGCGCATTGGTCTCGGCGGCCCGGCTCTCGGGCAGCTCCTCGATGCTGACCGGCGAGATGCCGATCACCCGCCCGCTCGTCACGCGCTTCATGTAGCGGGCGATGAGCGCCCGCTCACCCTCATCCTTGAGGCGGCCGATGGCGGCGATGACAAGGCGCATGACGGCCCCTTCGCAGCAGTGCGTACGCCGCGCACCCTCAGGCGCCCTCTAATGCGCCACTGGCTCCGCGCCGCGGTCCGCCGACCACATCTTCTCCAGGTTGTAGAAGGTGCGGATTTCCGGCTGGAAGACGTGAATGATGATGTCGCCGGTGTCGATCAGCACCCAGTCGCACTGCGGCTGGCCCTCGACGCGCACACGCGCGCACCCGGCGTTCTTCAGTGCTTCCAGGATCTGCTCGGCCACCGCATTGACATGGCGGTCGGAGCGGCCGGTCGCGATGACCATGAAATCACCGATCGAGGTCTTGCCCTTGAGATCAATGACGGCGACGTCCTCGGCCTTGGCGTCGTCGAGCCAGTGGACGATCCGGTCCACCAGGGCAGCAGAGTCGCGTCGCTCGGACACGAACTCAGTGGGAGGTGTGCTCGCGCGAGCACCCTCGGGCGTGGTTCTCATCGTTTGGTGAGCGTCCCTTCGTCATCCGACCCTTGTGGTCATGCGACCAGATGGTCTTGTGGTGCCGGGCTCGCACAAACTGCCCGCACCGCCGGTAGATTCCACCGGCACATGAAAGGATATGATGGCCGGCGCCGGTTTTACAAGCATCATGCTCGTTGTGGCGGCTCCGGCTGATATTTCAGAGGGTTAAGCGGCCTCTGGTATGCGATCCCCACGAGCAACAGCCAAACGGCCGCGAGTGAGCGCCCCGCCAGCGGCAGTCCCCCGAGCTAGGGAAATGTCGCCAGGATCGAGAACCAGGCCTCAGCCCTTGCCCTTGGAGGCCTCGTAACGCGCCTTGGTCTCGGCATTCATCGGATAGAGGCCAGGCAGTGGCGTGCCTTTGTCGACCTCGTCCATGATCCAGCCTTCCATGCGCTCCTGTTCGGGGCCCTCCTTGAGAATCGTCTCGAGCTGGGCTGCCGGGATAAGGACGGCGCCGTCCGCATCGACGACCACGACGTCACCCGGGAATACGGCAACCCCGCCGCAAGCGATGGGCTGCTGCCACGCGACGAACGTGAGGCGCGCGACCGACGGCGGCGCCGCGCCGCCCTGGCACCACACCGGGAGCCCTGTGCCAAGGACGCCGGAAAGATCGCGCAGTACGCCGTCCGTCACGAGTCCGGCAACGCCACGCTTCGCCATGCGCGCACAGAGAATGTCGCCGAAGATGCCGGCGTCGGTCTCGCCCATGGCGTCGGCGACGGCAATGCAGCCGGGCGGCATGGCTTCGATGGCCGCGCGGGTCGAGATCGGCGAGGACCAGGATTCAGGCGTCGCCAGATCCTCGCGCCAGGGCACGAAGCGCAGCGTGAAGGCGCGGCCGACAAGGCGCGGCTGATCGGGGCGCAGCGGACGCGTGCCACGCATCCAAGTATTCCTCAAGCCCTTCTTGAGCAGGATCGTCGTGATGGTCGCGGTCGTGATCTTGGACAGGGTCGCGACCGCGCTCGCGTCGAGCGTCATGTCGACGGCTTTCTCCGTGCTCATGGGGGCGTCTCCTCAATGGACAGGGGGTATCCAGTCTGGCGTTTTCCCGGCTGATACGCTCTCCGCAGCCCGGCGTCCATGGGAAGCTGGCGCCAGCGGCGCCGCGCCTGCTATGCAGGGCGCGTTCATAGCCGCGGCCGGATCATAGCGAAAATGACGTTCGACGCACTCGGGCCGCTGCTCGTCATGCTCGCTTCGGCCTTCGGCGCGGCGACGCTGCTGCCCTTCTCCTCCGAGCTCGTCCTCGCCGCGCAGATCAAGGTCGGCCTCGCACCTGCCTGGGCGTTGCTGACCGTTGCGACCATCGGAAATGTCGCGGGCTCAGCTTTCAACTGGTGGCTGGGGCTCAACGCACGTCGCTTCGAAGGACGCCGCTGGTTTCCCTTCTCTCCCGCAACCATCC
>CAUJKI010000493.1 GCA_963205015.1 Pseudomonadota bacterium | reverse complement strand
CCATGTGCACGACATTCCGCGCGGACGACGATGAGAGAGGAAAAACATGCTTAAGCCTGCACCCGTCAAGTCCACTACATCGACCCGAACGCGTGCCCTCGCCGGGATGGCGATCGCTGCCGCGCTCGGCGGTGCCCTGGTGGCCACCCCCCAGCTCGAGGTCTACGCCCAGCAGCGGAGCGACGCCCAGACCATCCAGACGCCGTTCGGGCGCGCGCCGCTGACCTTCGCCGACATCGTCGAGAAGGTGAAGCCTGCCGTCGTCAGCATCCATGTTACGAACGGCGGCGACAGGTTGGCCCGGCGCATGCCCCGCCAGGGCGCGCCCAATACACCGAATGCCCCTACCCCTCCGAACCGCGGCCTGCCGGATCTCCCCGATGATCACCCGCTGAACGAGTTCTTCCGCAATCTGCCGCGCGAGTTCGGCAACCGCGGCGGCACGCCGAACGCGCCGACGCCGCGCCCGTCGCTGGCGCAGGGCTCGGGCTTCGTGATCTCGGCCGACGGCTATGTCGTCACCAACAACCACGTAATCGACGGTGCCTCGAAGATCTCGGTGAGCTTCGACCGCGACAACAAGTTCGATGCCGAGCTGGTCGGCACCGATCCGCGTACCGACATCGCTCTGCTCAAGATCAAGACGGAGAAGGCCGGCCAGACGTTCGAGCACGTCCGCTTCGCGCCCAAGGAAGCGCGCGTCGGCGACTGGGTGATCGCGGTCGGCAATCCGTTCGGTCTCGGCGGCACTGTGACGGCCGGCATCGTCTCGGCATCGGGCCGCGACATCGGCTCCGGACCCTATGACTACATCCAGATCGACGCCGCCGTGAACCGCGGCAACTCGGGCGGCCCGACCTTCAACCTCGACGGCGAAGTGATCGGCGTGAACACGGCGATCTACAGCCCGTCGGGCGGCAACGTCGGCATCGCCTTCGCGATCCCCGCCAAGACCGCCGAGGAAGTCGTCGCGCAGCTCCGCTCGAAGGGCACGGTCAGCCGCGGCTGGCTCGGCGTGAAGATCGAGAACATCAACGAGGACACGGCGTCGAGCCTCGGCCTTCCCCAGGCACGCGGCGCGCTGGTCAACGAGATCACCGCGGGTGGCCCTGCTGCGGCCTCCCAGCTCCGCGCCGGCGATGCGATCGTCTCGGTCAATGGCGCCGAGATCCGTGACAGTCGCGATCTCGCCCGCAAGATCGCCGAGTTCGCGCCCGGCACGACCGTTCGCATCGAGGTCATGCGCTTCGGCAAGAGCGAGGCGGTTCCGGTCAAACTCGGCACCTTCCCGGCCAACCCCGATGTCGCGATGCAGACCCAGCCGGCACCGGACCGTCAGCCGGCGCCGACACCGACGATCACCGAGCTCGATCAGCTTGGGCTCTCCCTGACGACGACGGTGGGGCGGAGTGGTGAGACGTCCGAGGGCGTGGCCATCTCCGAGGTCAAGTCCGGCTCGGATGCCGCCGGCAAGGGCCTCAAGAGCGGCGACGTCATCCTCGAGGTGCAGGGCCAGAAGGTCGCGAACGCGGCCGACGTCGAGGCCGGCGTCAAGAGGGCCAAGAGCGATGGCCGGCGCGCCGTCCTGCTCCGCGTGAAATCCGGCGACGTGCTCCGCTTCGTCGCCGTACAGCTCAAGGCTAGCTGAGGGCTGGCTCAGCAGCCTGTAGCGGCCGACATTGACGGCGTTCCCCCCGCGCATCAAGGTCGGGCCGTAAAGCGAGCGTGCCGGGTCCCCCGCCCGGCACGCTTCACTGCATCCCAAGGGCTATCTCAGCCATGCGCGTGCTCGTCATCGAGGATAATCGCGAGACTGCCCAGTTCGTACAGCGTGGGCTGCGCGAGGCGAGTCATGTGGCCGAGATCGCCGAGGACGGCGAGATCGGCCTCGAGCTCGCGCGCGCCGGCGGCTACGATGTGCTCATCGTCGACCGGATGCTGCCGCATCGCGACGGCCTGAGCCTCATCCAGACTCTGCGTGCCGAGGGCGACCGCACGCCGGTTCTCATCTTATCGGCGATGAGCCATGTCGACGACCGTGTGAAGGGGCTGCGCGCCGGTGGCGACGACTCTCTCACGAAACCGTTCGCGCTTGCCGAGCTGATTGCCCGCGTCGAGGTGTTGGCCCGTCGGCGCCAGCCCGAGGAGCAGACGACGCGCTATGTCGTCGGCGATCTCGTCCTCGACCGGCTGACCCACAAGGTCATGCGCGGCAGCGAGTCGATCGTGCTGCAGCCGCGCGAATTCCGCCTTCTCGAATATCTCATGCGCAATGCCGGGCAGGTCGTTACGCGCACCATGCTGCTCGAGAACGTGTGGGACTATCATTTCGATCCGCAAACCAACGTCATCGACGTCCACATCTCGCGCCTCAGAGGCAAGATCGACCGCAACTTCGACCGCCCGCTCCTCCATACCGTCCGCGGCGCCGGTTACATGATGCGCGACGGCGGCGAATAGGCTTATGCACCGCGCTGCGCCACCACCGCATCCGGCCGCGCATCCATCGCGCTTCTGGCACGCGACCTCGTTCCGCGCCGCGGCGCTGGCAACACTGGTCCTCGCCATCAGCGCCGTTCTCGTCGTCGCTATCGTCACGCGCTCGACGAACGACGCCATGAGCCGGGCGACGATCGATGCCCTCGATCGCGAAGGGGCCGCCCTCCATCGCATCTACGGGCAGGGCGGCGTCGAGCAGCTTCTGCGCGCCATTCAGGACCGCATCGCCGCCGGCGATACCCATCTCTATCGCCTGACGGACGCGACCCAGCGCGTCATCGCCGGCAATCTGACCGAAAGCCCGACTCTCCCGCCGGAGTCGCCCGGCGGCGGCACGTTCCGCTATCGCCCGCCATCGGAGGGTGGGGCCGCGCCCTCGCGGCTTGCCGCCGCGCGCGTCTTTGCGCTCGCCAACGGCCTCACGCTGATCGTGGCACGCGATATCGAGCCGCAGAGGGCCTACCTCACCGCGACGAACCGTACGCTTGCCCTCGGCGTCGCATTGCTGGCTCTCGTCGGGCTCGCCGCGGGCGTGGCACTCAGCCGGCATATTCTGCGGCGCGTCGATGCCATGACGGCCGCGAGCCGCTCGATCATGGCCGGCAATCTCGCCGAGCGTTTGCCGCGTACCGGCACCGACGACGAGCTCGACCGCCTTGCAGGAAGCCTCAACATCATGCTCGACCGCATCGAGCTGCTCATGGCGGGCATGAAGGAGGTCTCCGACAACATCGCCCATGACCTGAAGACACCACTCAACCGCCTGCGCAACCGGGCCGAGGCGGCACTTGCGGACCAGCGCGGCAGCCCAGCCTGGCGCGCGGGTCTCGAGCACGCGATCGAAGATGCCGATGAGCTCATGAAGACCTTCAATGCACTGCTGCTCATCGCGCGTCTCGAAGCCGGCGCAGTCGACGACACCATGGCATCCGTCGAGATCTCCGCCATGGTCGAGGATCTGGCCGAGCTCTATGCGCCGGCCGCCGAGGACGCGGGCCTCGATCTCACCTGGCACAATGAGGCGCATACTCCCGTCCACGTGCGCGCCAACCGTCAGCTTCTCGGGCAGGCGATCGCCAACCTCATCGAGAACGCGATCAAGTATGCGGCACCGCTGGAGCGCGCGCCGTCCACGGTTGCCGTCTCGCTCGCCCTCGCGAACGGCAGAGCCGAGATTACGGTAGCCGATCGCGGCCCCGGCATCGCCGAAGACGACCGCGAGCGCGCCGTGCGCCGCTTCGTACGGCTCGAAGCCAGCCGCACGAAGCCCGGCACCGGACTTGGCCTGAGCCTCGTCGCCGCCGTCGCGCGCCTCCATGAGGGGACGCTCAGGCTCGAGGACAACGAGCCGGGCTTGCGCGCCGTCCTCTCGCTGCCGATGATGGCCGCCCCTGCGGCCGGCGATGGCACAGACAACGAGCCGCAGCAGGAGAAGGACGAGGGCGCATGGCGGAAGGCGCAGGCCAGTTGAAACCGCTCTGGCAGCGGATCGCCGAGACGCCGCTTGCCTTCGATGCGCGCCTTGCCGCCGACCGGCTCGCCGAGCTGGATTCGGCTCAGCACGCTCCGCTCGCCCCCTTGCTCACCGAGCTTGCGGTGCGGGATCTTCTTGCCGGAACGCTCGGCAGTTCACCCTATCTCGCCGGCTTGATCTTGCGCGATCCGGCACGCCTTGCCCGTATTCTCGGCACGGCACCCGAGGTGCGGATGGCCGAGCTTGGCGCCGCTCTCGAAGTGGATATGCTCGCGGCGACGAGCCCCGCGGATGCCATGCGCATCCTGCGTCAGTACAAGGCCGAGGTCGCACTGCTCGCGGCCCTTGCCGATCTCGCGGGCGCGTGGCCTGTGATGACCGTCACGGGCGCGCTCAGCGATGCCGCCGATGCGACCACGACCACCGCCGTCCGCTTTCTCTTCAATGCCGCGATCGCCAAGGGCGACTGGCTCGGCGCCGCCGGACCGCGCGCCGAGGTCGATTCCGGCTACATCGTCCTCGGCATGGGCAAGCACGGCGCCCGCGAGCTCAACTATTCGAGCGACATCGACCTCATCGTCTTCTACGAGCCGGAGATGGTGAAGCTGCGCGTCGGGCTCGAGCCCCTCGCCTTCTTCGTGCGCATGACGCGCGACCTCGTCCGCTTCATGCAGGAGCGCACCGGCGACGGCTACGTCTTCCGCACGGACCTGCGCCTGCGGCCCGATCCCGGCGCAACGCAGGTCGCGATCTCGACCGACGCAGCGCTCAACTACTACGAGAGCTTCGGCCAGAACTGGGAGCGCGCCGCCATGATCAAGGCGCGCGCCGTGGCCGGCGACATACCGGCGGGCGAGGCCTTCATCAAGGAACTCGCGCCGTTCGTGTGGCGCAAGTATCTCGACTTCGCGGCAATCGCCGACATTCACGCCATGAAGCGCCAGATCCACGCCTTCAAGGGCTTCGGCGAGATCGGCGTCGCCGGCCACAACATCAAGGTCGGCCGTGGCGGCATCCGCGAGATCGAGTTTTTCGCGCAGACCCAGCAGCTCATCGCGGGCGGCCGCCAGCAGGACCTCCGCCAGCCGGACACGCTCGGCGCGCTCGCCAATCTCGCAGAGCGCGGCTGGATCAAGCCGGAAGTGCGGGACGATCTGATCGAAAGCTATCTCTTCCTGCGCCGCATCGAGCACAGGTTGCAGATGATCGCCGACGAGCAGACACAGACGCTCCCCGCCGATGCCGACGGCCTGCTGCGCCTCGCGCGCTTCTCGGGTTTTCCCGATACGGCCGCATTCTCCGCCGCCCTCGTCGCGCATCTCGAACGCGTACAGCGCCACTACGGCGCCCTGTTCGAGGATGTGCCCGAGCTGACGCAAGGCGACGCCAACATGGTCTTTGCCGGCGAGCAGGACGATCCCGGCACCGTCGAGGCGCTGACGCGCATGGGCTATAAGCGGCCCTCAGACATCATCGGAGCCGTGCGCGGCTGGCATCACGGCCGCTA
>CAUJKI010000492.1 GCA_963205015.1 Pseudomonadota bacterium | reverse complement strand
ACCGTGCGAGGGCAAGACCAAGGTATCGTCGGGGAGACTCTTCCAAGCCGCTAGCGAGGATAAGTAGCGACTCAATTGATCTTCTTCTGGGGCCATCGCATAGACGCTGATATTGGTCGTGATTCTCGGCAGAAGCATGTCGCCGGAGATGAGGACAGCGAGGGTTGGCGAATGAAGCGCAATGTGTTCAGGTGAATGGCCGAATCCGGCGACCTGATGCCACGTATTGCCGCCGAGCTCGATCGTGTCACCGCCGCGGAGCCGCCGGTATTCGTTGGGCAGATCCGGCACACGAATGCGATACGTATTACCCCGTGCGACCGCGGCCCGGCGCACTGATTCCTCAAGACCGTGCCGGGAGTAGAAGCGCAGCATGTCAGCGACGCCATGTCCGCCCTGTTCCGTCCGAACCAGGTGAGCGGACAGGTATTCGGCAGCCGACATGTGCACCGGTGCTCCGGTCGTTGCGGCCAGCCAGCTGGCGAGCCCGAGGTGGTCCGGGTGAAAGTGCGTGACGAGTATGTCGCTGACCGGCTTGTCAAGTCCGCTGAGAACAACTTCCCAAGCCGAACGTACCGCATCGGTGGCTATCCCAGCGTCAACAATGGTGTAGCCCGAATCACCTTCGATCAGCCAGAGGTTGATATGGTCGAGCGCAAACGGCAGCGGCATTCGTACCCACCAAAGACCGGAACGAATTTCGACGCGCTGGCCGATGTCGGGCGGATCGAGAGGCGGCACGGACGAGGGTGGGGAGATCATTGGGGGACGTCCTGTCGGGGCCGTTATTTATCTTTACCATCCTGCCAAGCCCTCTACAGAAGGCTGGTCAACTCCGGCACGGCCTGAAACAGGTCCACAACCAAGCCATAGTCGGCGACCTGGAAGATCGGCGCATCCGGGTCTTTGTTGATGGCGACGATTACCTTCGAATCCTTCATGCCGGCCAGATGCTGGATCGCCCCCGAGATGCCGACGGCGATGTAAAGCTGGGGTGCTACGATCTTCCCGGTCTGGCCGACCTGGTAGTCGTTCGGCACGAAGCCGGCATCCACCGCCGCCCGCGAGGCACCGAGTGCCGCGCCCAGTTTGTCGGCAAGCGGCTCCAGCAGCTTGCGGTAGTTCTCGCCGCTGCTCAGACCTCGTCCGCCCGAGACGACAATCCTCGCCCCCGCCAGCTCCGGTCGCGCAAGCTTGGTGAGTTCGCGGCCAACCAGCGTTGACTGCCCGCGGTCAGGACCAGCGGCCAGTGGTTCGATCACCGCACGAGCGTCCACATCGGAAGCCGCATCGAAGGCCGTGCTGCGCACCGTAATGACCTTCATCGGATCCGCCGATCTGACTGTCGCCAAGGCGTTACCGGCATAGATCGGGCGCACGAAGGTGTCGGCATCGACTACAGCGGTGATCTCCGATATCTGCGCAGCATCCAGCAGGGCCGCTACGCGAGGGAGAACGCTCTTGCCGTTGCTGGTGGCCGCCGCGAGGATATGTGTCTGTCCGGTGGCATTCGCGACAATAAGGGCCGCGATGTTCTCGGCACCCTGGTCGCGATAATACTCAGCGTCGGCAAGCAGCACCCTGGACACATTCCGGATGCTCGCGGCCTGTTCGGCAACGGCGGCGCATTGCGCGCCGGCGACCAAGACGTCGATATTCCCCCCTGTTCGCGCAGCGATTTGAGCGGCGGCAGTAATGGCCGACAAGGTAGGTGCCTTGAGGTTGACATTGTCGTGTTCTGCGATGACCAGAAGGCTCATTCGATCACCTTGGCTTCGTTCCTGAGTTTGTCGATCAGCTGCACGGCATCGGCCACTATGACGCCAGCGCTACGCTGCAGCGGCTCCGCGACCGTGACAGTTTTGAGGCGCGGCGTGATGTCAACGCCCAAGTCGGCAGGCTTGATCACGGCCAACGGCTTCTTCTTGGCCTTCATGATATTCGGCAGGGTCACGTAACGCGGGGTGTTCAGGCGAAGATCCGCAGTGACGATCGCAGGCAGGCCGATCTCGAGGATTTCCAGGCCGCCATCGACTTCGCGCGTGACCGTCGCCAGCTTCCGCCCCTCGCGATCGCCGATTACCACTTTCGAGGCGCAGGTCGCCTGCGGCCAGTCGAGCAGCGCGGCCAGCATCTGGCCGGTCTGACTGGCATCGTCATCGATCGCCTGTTTACCCAGGATCACCAGCTGCGGACCTTCTGTTCTCACGACAGCGAAAAGCAGCTTGGCTACCGACAAAGGCTGCAGTTCGGCATCGGTTTCGACGAGAACCGCGCGGTCGGCACCGATAGCCATCGCAGTGCGCAGGGTCTCCTGGCAGGCCGCGACTCCACAAGACACGGCGATCACCTCGCTGGCAATTCCTGCCTCGCGCAACAGGATCGCCTGCTCCATCGCGATCTCGTCGAAGGGATTGATCGACATCTTCGTACTTGTCAAGTCGACGCCACGGCCATCCGAACGGACCCGAACCTTCACGTTGTAATCGATGACGCGCTTGACCGGGACCAGGATCTTCACTTCATCCTCCATACAGAAAGATCGCGAGAGAATCGTGATGAACGACTCCGCAGTATCACCAGACCAATGCAAGGGTGGTTATGGAAAATCAATACAATACCGACATGTTGCCCAAGTGGATCATCGAGATCGAGCGATCGGGCGGTGCACCCGCACGATCGCTCTCATTGCCAGCGCTGGGGATCGCCGACCCGATGCCGCCTCCATTCCGCCGGCAAGTGGCCGGCGAACCCGTTCAACACTTCGCGGGGCATCGCCGAAGCACTTACGTCCGAGCGCCGATCCCCAAATGACCTTCCACCATGAGTTTCGTCAGAACTTGATGTTAAGGCCCACCACAAAACCGGACGGGTCGAACCCGGGAGTGGATACATTGCCAACGAGATCCCCGCCCGTAGCCAAGCTGTAGGCCGCATTGTCCTTGTTGGTCTGTCTACCCCAGCTCGCATAGAGGTTGGTGTTCTTGAACAGCTCATACGCATACGCGACGCCGAGCAAGCTACCGTCCCGATCCAGGAGGGACTTATCGTTGAGCGATGCGTAGCTTATGTAGACAGTGCTCTTACCGAAGGGTATTGCGGCGC
>CAUJKI010000491.1 GCA_963205015.1 Pseudomonadota bacterium | reverse complement strand
TGAAAATCGGAGTTGGAAGCAACACGAGGATTCAGCCGCCAGCTGGCACAACGCTAATGCGAGACGACGCTCCCGACTTTTTGAGTGACGATAGTATGAACGGCTCGTTTGCAGCAGCGACGGTTCAGCAGAATTTCGAGTTGCTGGCTGCCTTTACCCGTCGCAAGTCCGGAAATTATTTTGCGGGAACCAAAGGACAGCGAACGTTGGCCGATGGCGTCACTGCGCTCTCCCCAGTTCTGCCTGGACATGAAGTCTTCAATACCTCCGAGGATTCATCCACTCTGCTTCTCAAGGGAAAGATAGCATTGTCCCAGGAGGCTTCTCTGGAGGTTAGCTACATTCGATACGAAAATAAACATGGCGAGCTTGACGACTATCCGTATGTCTATTCATTCAGCCCGCTCACTCAACGCGATCTGAGCACGAGGACGACCCATACGCTCACGTCGAAGTTCTCATATAATCCGGCTGACAATCCACTTATCAACTTGGTCATCTCCGCATGGATGACTGACGTCACCTCAACAACGGTGGTCACCTCGCCTGCAGATGTGCGAACCTATGGAGTGGAAGCTTACAATAAGTCCATCCACGAAACTCCTCTCGGCCGTCTGGCACTAAACTATGGTGCGCAAGCCTCTCTGGAAGACTCCTATGGGGAGGAGTTTTACGTCTCTTACCCATGGGACCCGACATCAAAAATTTTCTCTCAATCCGGTCCGACCGGCAAGCGGCGGCTGGCGGGATTGTTCGGACGCGCCGACCTCGATGTGACAAACTGGCTGAGTTTTGGAGCCGGCCTAAGATACGATACATATGATATCCAGCAGGGGCCAGGCGTGTTGGCGCCCTACGGCGACAAGAGCGGCCAACGGCTGAACCCATCGTTTACTGTCGCCCTAAAGCCCTGGGATGGCGTCCAATTTTATGGTCAGTATGTGCAAGGATGGCGTCCTCCGTCTTTGCGTGAAGCGAATTTCATATTGGGAACTATTCTCTATCCGAACCCGGCTTTGGAGCCAGAAACAGCCGAAAACTTTGAGGCAGGCGTGAACGTGCTGCGGTCCAATGTGTTCGCCGCTAGAGACAGCCTCAAAATCAAGGCAAGCTACTTCAACAATCACTATGAGAATTACATTATTCGAGATTCCATCAACCGGAACTGGACCGAGCCGAGGCATTGGATAAATATTCCGAGTGCCGCCTTCAAGGGCTTCGATTTATCCGTGAAGTACGACGCGGGGCGGGTATTCTTGGAAGCCGCGCTTACCAAGTACACGGATGTGGAGTTTTGCCATCAGCTCACTGGGTGCGCATCCAAGGCAATCGGCATTGACTATGGATCGAACTATATTCCACCCGAATACCTCGCCACTCTTACTGCCGGGATGCGGTTCTTTGATCAGAAGCTCACTATTGGCTCCCGCGTTACCTTCATTGGTGAACGCGCGGTTACTGAGATGATGGGCGGCGGCTGGGTAACGCCCACTTACTGGCCCAAGAACACAGTCATCGATCTCTTCGGTAGCTACGAGCTCAATGATGGTATCTCGCTCAATTTCAGCGCCGAAAACGTGACGGACCAATACTATCTGGATGCGTTGTCGTTGACCCGTATACCTGCGCCGGGGCGCACCCTCCGCATGGGCTTCACAGCCAAGTTCTAGAGCGAGCACGATTGAGCTGGTTTGACAATCCTGCGGTCGCGTGGCTGGCGAGCTCGGGCGACGAGAGCATCGTCTGTCACGACACTCGGCCCAAGCCGGACCATGCGGGCTGCAATGACGCTGAGGTCCTAAGTAGCAGCAGCACGTAACAGATCGACAGCAGCGTGCGCGCCGCCGCCGAGGTGCGGCGACGCCACACTCCCATCCATCGCTATAAAACTATACTATTACTGTATAGATTAAACCTGTATGGTGCGCGTGCACAGCGCGCGTGTTGCGCGCCGATCCTGTCGGCCCCTTGAAGAACGACACCTTTCATGAACGCGACCAGTTTGAAGCATTCCACGAAACCGCTGCTCGTGGCAGCAGCCCTCGTGACACACTCAATGGCTCCTGCACTGGCACAGCAGCAGCACGCCGCACCCAACCTGACGCAGGGCACGCGCGTCGCCGAGACATTGCCCGGAGGTGCCTCGTCCATTCAGGAGACCTTCGGTGCCTGGAACGTGAGCTGCCGCATCGCCGAAGGGCGCAAGGCCTGCACGTTCTCACAGGTGCGCGGAAACCAGCAGACGGGGCAGCGGAGCTTTGCGATCGAACTCAGGGCGCCGCGCGACGGCAAGACCGAGGGTGTGCTGGTGCTGCCCTTCGGGCTAGCGCTTGCCGCCGGCGTCAAGCTCACGCTCGACGACAAGCCGCTCGGCCAGACCATTCCCTTCTCGACCTGTGTGCCCGATGGCTGCCTCGTACCGGTCAGCTTCCCGACAGTCGCGACCGACGCGATCAAGAATGCCAAGGCGCTGACCGTCACCGCCACGCCCACGGGGAATGCGGAACCGGTAACGTTCCCGTTCGCGCTCGATGGGTTTGCGGCGGCTCTCGCGCGGATCAGCGATCTCGCGAAATGACCCGACGCTACTCTACAGCTTGCCCACGCGGCGCAGCCTGCATCTCGCAATGCCATGTTGAACAATTCTAGAAAGAGAACATCGCCGAGATAAAAACTTGACTTCATCAGTAAACAATTATCTATGATCCGATCGCCCTTCAGGGCGCGCATACCAAACAGAGCGCAAGTCGGATTGAAGCATTATGGCCGGGCGCCGCCATCTGCAGATCGTGACGTCTGACGGCAAGGTCGTCGAGGACACGTGCCATCACCGCACGAGACAGCTCCGTCGCGTCGATGACCTGCACTTGGACCGCGTCGAGCAGATCTTCCTCAAGCTCTTTCGCGAGCTGTGCACCGACCTCTTCAGCGAGACGCCCGAGGCCATCTCCGCGTCTCACGCACGCGTTGTGCAGCAGCTCGGCGAGCCTCATGGCTCACAACTGATCTACAATTCCGTTGATCTCGTGTACGCCATACGCTCGGAGCGCAGCGGCGAATTTTCGTACATGCCTGCCGAGTGTCCGGTTTGCAGCCGCCGCCTCTCGGACGAGGAATGGATCACGCTGATGCTCATCAGGGCCGCGCGACGCGGAGACGATGCAGATCTGCTGACGCGCGCTCAAACCTTGACGGAGGGAAGCATAAGCATCGGTGTCGCACTCGCGGCCAAGGTTCTCGCGGCCCAGCTTGAGGATATCATGCGGGGCGAGACGCGTGGCGCCGCTGGCCAGCACGACGGAATGCCGGCGGGCGGCCAACCCTCCTATTACGCCAAGCGCTCCGGAACCGCGGAGCCGACGACCTGCGACTGAGTGAGACATTCGAAACCCCCGGCGAGTGTCCGGCCCACTTTCATTCTTGACTCACATAGTCATGAATATAGTGTTCCCTCTCGGAAGACCGCCTTACAGGCGTGCGGCACATATCAGCGGACGCGCCGCAACTCGTTTCCGCGTCCGCGTTAGTTCATGTGGCCGCGGCGCACGCGCCTTCGAGAAAAAACTGCGAGGTATTCGTCATGAGCGCGCTGCAGTCACGGGCCGAAGCGATAAATGAGGCGGCATCCGCGCGGCCCGTCGAATCTGGCGCGCCCATTCTTTCCATATCCGGCCTCACCACGTCTTTCCTCCGCGATCGCGTGTGGAACCCGGTGGTGCGCGATGTCTCGTTCGAGATCGCACCGCGCGAGACCGTCGCGGTTGTCGGCGAATCCGGCTCCGGCAAGAGCGTCACCGCCCTCTCGGTCATGCGCCTCATCCCGGACATCAACGGTCGTGTCGAAGGCAGCATCCGCCTCGACGGCAGAGAGCTGACGACGCTCTCCGACAACGAGATCCGCCACGTCCGCGGCAATCAGATCGCGATGATCTTTCAGGAGCCGATGACCTGCCTCAACCCGGTGCTGACGGTCGGGTTCCAGATCGTGGAGGCGCTGCTCTGCCATAAGAACATGACCCGCGCAGCCGCGGAGGCGGAGACGGTACGGCTGCTGGAGCGCGTACGTATTCCGGCAGCCAAGGCGCGCTTCCACGAATATCCGCACAACTTCTCGGGCGGCATGCGCCAGCGCGTGATGATCGCCATGTCGCTCGCGTGCAAGCCGAAGCTGCTGATCGCGGACGAGCCGACGACCGCGCTTGACGTCACCATCCAGGCACAGATCCTGGAGCTTCTGAAGGAGTTGCAGAAGGAAGAGGGCATGTCGGTCCTCTTCATTACCCACGACATGGGCGTCGTGGCCGAAATCGCCGACCGGACGATCGTGATGCTGGACGGCAAAGTCGTCGAAACGGGCACGACCCAGCAGATCTTTGCCGCCGCCAGGCACCCTTATACGCGCGCCTTGCTCTCCGCCGTTCCCGTGCTCGGCTCGATGGAAGGCCGGCCACGCCCGATGCGCTTTCCTGTCGTCGACAAGGAAACAGGCCTGTCCGATGTTCCAACCGAGGCTGCGGACACGGTAAAGCCGGCGCAACGGCCGATTCTCGAAGTCTCCGGCCTCACGACGCGCTTCAACATCAATTCGGGTCTGTTCGGCGGCGTTGTCGGCCGCGTGCACGCCGTCGAGAACGTCTCGTTCAGTGTCCAGGTCGGCGAGACGCTGGCGCTCGTCGGTGAGTCCGGCTGCGGCAAGTCGACGACCGGCCGCTCGATTCTCCGCCTCATCGAGCCAAACAGCGGCTCTGTCGTCGTCGACGGGCAGGACGTTCTGAAAATGGGGGCATCCGAGCTGCGCGAGATGCGCAAGAAGATGCAGATCATTTTCCAGGATCCTTTCGCGAGCCTCAACCCACGCATCACCGCCGGCGGCGCCATCGCCGAGCCGCTCTATGCGCTTGGTGTCGCAACCAAGGCCGAGGCGCACGACAAGGTGGCCGATCTGCTTACGCGTGTCGGGCTCAAACCCGACATGGCGAGCCGCTATCCACACGAGTTCTCCGGCGGTCAGCGTCAGCGCATCTGCATTGCCCGCGCACTGGCTCTCGGCCCGAAGCTGCTCGTCGCGGACGAGGCGGTTTCTGCGCTCGACGTCTCGATCAAGGCGCAGGTGATCAATCTGATGCTCGATCTGCAGGCGAGCATGGGCCTCTCCTACCTCTTCATCTCGCACGACATCGCGGTCGTCGAGCGCGTCAGCCATCGCGTGGCGGTGATGTACCTTGGCGAGATCGTCGAGATCGGCCCCCGCGCCGCGATCTTCGCCAATCCGCAGCACCCCTACACGAAGAAGCTGATGGCGGCGGTGCCGATCCCCGATCCATCACGGCGCAACCTCGCGCGCGGCGTCTCGAACGACGAGATCAAGAGCCCCGTGCGGCCACCGGACTATGTCGTGCCGCAGCGCCTTCATCGCGAGGTTTCGCCGGGTCATGTCGTCCAGATCTGGGGCGAGGAGTGGGGCCAGTAGGCTGGCGGACCTGCCTCAGCCGGCCTCGCCGCGCCGGCTCGCCGCCGCAATCAAGTGCGGCAGCATGTACGGTACGCCCGGAGCTGGTGTCCGGTTGACTTGTATAGCGCAGCCATAGGCCTCCGACAGGATCCCGTTATCAAAGATCTCGGCGGGCTTCCCGCGCGCGCGAATGCGGCCGGCACTGACAAGCACGATGTCATCAGCCCACGCGGCGGCAAGATTGAGGTCGTGGATGACGAGGAGGACGGCGCGCCCGATCGAAGCCTGCCGCCGCGCTTCGTCCAGAACCCGCACCTGATGCGCGAGATCGAGACTGGACGTGGGTTCATCGAGCATGAGGACGGTCGTTTCCCCTTCCGCCCGATGTGCCGCATCGAGCTGGCATAGCGCCCGCGCGATGTGAACGCGTTGCTTCTCGCCGCCGGAAAGCTCGTTGTACAAGCGCGCACCGAACCCTTCGAGACCGACGCACTGCAGCGCTTGATCCGCAAGCTCATGCGCGCGCGTCTTGATGCCGTCGAAGCCGGGTACCGACGCGCCGAGGCGCACGACTTCGACGACCGTGAATGGGAACGAGAGATTGGTCGACTGCGGAACCATGGCGCGACGGCGTGCCAGCGCCAATGCCGAGAATGTGCGCAGATCTTTTCCGTCAAGCTGCACGCTTCCGGCGGTCGGTGCCAGTTCGCCCGCGAGTACCTTCAGCAGCATGGATTTCCCGGCCCCATTCGGACCGACGATGGCCGTGACGAGGCCGCTCGGAATCGCAATATCGATGCCATCCAGCAGACGGCGGCCACGCCGCTCGAGGACGATCTCTCGCGCTTCCAACATGGGCTATTCCAGGCCTCCGACGCCGCGGCGCAAGACGAGATGCAGGAATACCGGAGCCCCGATCGCCGCCATGACGATGCCCAAAGGCAATTCCGCAGGCCGTACCGCCAATCGCGCAATCACGTCCGCCAGCAGCAACAGTGCTGCCCCCAACAGCGCGCTGCAGGGGAGCACGAAGCGGTGGTCGGGTCCGGCAATGAGCCGGATGAAATGCGGCACGACAATGCCCACGAATCCAACGATGCCGGCAACAGCGACGGCCGCGCCCACGGAAGCGGCCGTCGCGAAGATGATGAGCCACTTCATGCGCTCGACATCGATGCCGAGATGGAAGGCTTCGGCCTCGCCGAGCAGAAAGCCGTTGAGCGCGCGGGTCACACGCGGCAGTGCAAGGAAAATGATCGCCATGAACGGCAGAATGGCCATGACCTTCGGCCAGCTCGCGCCGGAAAGGCTGCCAAGGGACCAGAGCGTAAGGTCGCGGAGCTCTCGATCGTCGCTCGCGTACGCAATAAGTCCCGTCAACGCACCGGACATTGCTCCGATCGCAATACCGGCCAGCAGCAGCGTGCCAACCATGAGCTGACCACGCCGTCCTGCAATCAGGACGAGAAGCGTGGTCGTCAGGAAGCCGCCGAGAAAGGCCGCGAATGGCAGGGCGTAGACACCGAAAGCCTTGGTCCATGGCGCGGCAAGGCTGTTACCCAAAGCGATGGTGGCGACAGCCGCGAGAGCCGCGCCCGACGACACGCCAACGATCCCCGGATCGGCCAGAGGGTTTCGGAAAAGCCCTTGCATCATCGCGCCGCTTACGGCGAGAGCGGCACCCACGAACACGCCGAGAAGCGTACGCGGCAGCCGGATGTCCAGCAGAACAAGCTGTTCCGTGACGCGCTCGGCATCAGTGGAGCCGAAGACGTAAGCGTGCAAGACACGACCGAGGGCACTCAGCGTAATGCCGGTGGCTCCGAGCGACAGCGACGCCAGGACGGCCGCTATCAGCACCAGCACGGATACGACAATCAGCTGATACCCGACACGCTCCCGCCCTTGTCTCACGGGCCGCTCCTTCCGCGAGGCCACTTCCTGGATCACTGTCGATGACCGGTTTGCGCAAAGGGGAGCTCGGGATAAAGCCAGCGCATGAGATCCAGTGCCGCAGCAGGTGAGCGCGGACCGAAGCCGAGCAGGTAGAGGCCATCCATCTGAAGGATGCGATTGTTCTTTACTGCCGGGCTCGTGCTCAAGCCCTTGATGGAAGCGATCTGATCCGTCTCGTGACCGCTGCCCGAGCGGCGCATGCCGACAACGGCGTCCGGCCGGATTTCGACCAAGGCTTCATCCGAAACCGGCTTGTAGCCCGTGACTGTCGCCGCTGCGTTCTCGGCGCCGGCGAGCTTGAGGATGGCGTCTGCACTTGACTGAGCACCGCCGACGGTGGCCCGCCCATTCGCCACATTGAGGAGGAAGAGGACACGGAGCGGTCTCTTGATCTGCTTGCGCAGTTCGGCGAGCTTGTCGAAATCGCGCCCGATACGCGCCGCAAGACTTTCTCCGGCGGCATCCAGACCGACGGCGCGGGCGACCTGCTGCACCTTATTGGCGATGCTGCCCGGACTGAAATCATCGGCGATCTCGATGTACTTGACGGGCGCCGATTTGAGCGCCTTGACGACATCGGGCGGCCCAGCGCGATCGGATGCGATGATGAGATCACCGTTGACCGAAAGCACGCCTTCCGTCGAAAGCGCGCGCATATATCCGACGTTCTTCTTTTCTTGCAGTGCCTCGGGCGGGAACTGGCTCGTTGCATCTACGGCAACGATGCGCTTCTCGGCCCCGATCGCATAAAGAATCTCCGTAATATCGCCGCCAATTGCGACAACCGCGGACGGCGGGGCAGCACCAGGCTTCTCCGTTTGGGCGGAGGTCACGCTCGTCATGACCGCGAGCGCCAGCGCGCACACGAGGCCAGCCGGCGCAAGAGATGAGACTTTCAGCAAGAGACGCTCCTTCGAGCTGATTTCGACCAACGCTCCGCATGTTGCGGGACTTGAGCGCCCAAGTATACTACTACAGTATAGTTTCACAGCTGCGATCGTGCCACGATCGGAGCTTCTTCAAATCCTGTCGCCGGCACGCGAATTTCCGCCGCCATGGCGTCCTCCTGGGCAACGGGTGCACAGAAGGCCGCAGACGTCCTCGGCCAGGAGGAGATCGGGCCACGGTGAGGCGCGAAATCAACAGTACGCGCGTGGCAAAAAAAGGCTCCCCGGAGGTGGGAAATTAGATCCGCTCAAGCGTCTTAGTAGTTGGAGGGCACGCTTCGGCTCCCTCTCATGGGCACAAATCGGAGCTGAGAGGGCATGAACGTTCAAGCTGATGCGCCAGGACGGGCGAAGCGCCTGAAGGCGGCAACGCACGACGCGCACGAGCGGCTCGACAAGCGGATCATGGCTGCAAATCCGTTCGCGGGGCGCACGCGCTACGGACAGTTCCTGAAGGTTCAGCACCAGTTCCACCGCGATATCGATCCACTCTACGAAAATGCCGAGCTCGTTCGATTGCTGCCTGATCTCCTGGAGCGACGCCGGCTGCCTCTCATTGCG
>CAUJKI010000490.1 GCA_963205015.1 Pseudomonadota bacterium | reverse complement strand
GGCCATCCGGCGCGGTTTTCCCCAAGCAAATGCAGGCATTCCGGGCAGCGACCAAGGCTTGGTGTCCGGAGACGGGATTCAAAGGCGGTTGGTATTGCGTATTCCATCAGGCGTCCGACCTGATGGCGCTCATTGTACTTGTCGATTGCTTGCGTAGTGGCAGCACATACCTGCCGGTACTGTGCTGCTACTGTGTCAGTTGATGCGGAGACGGCTAAGTGGCGTTTGATTCTGGTTCGGTAGACGACGTACCGGTGCGGGAAGTTTGGGGTGCCCTTCAGGCCAACCCCAAGGCCGTTCTGATCGACGTGCGGACGAGATCGGAATGGGCCTTCGTCGGAATGCCTGACCTCGCTGAGATTGGCAGCAAGCCGATCCTGGTCGAGTGGCAGACTTTTCCGGACAACCGTCTCAACCCGGCGTTCGTCGAGCAGGTGACCGAGCAGCTTGCCGCCCTTGGTGCGGACCAGGAGAGCGAGCTGTTTTTCATCTGCCGTTCCGGCGGGCGCAGCTTGATGGCGGCGCGTGCCGTCGCAGCGCAGGGCTTTGCGCATTGCCACAACGTAGCGGACGGCTTTGAGGGTCCGCTCGATCAGCACCGCCGGCGCGGCACGGTGGCGGGCTGGAAGGCGGCCGGTTTGCCCTGGATTCAGGGCTGAGACGGCGAAGAGGGCAGGACACGATCGACGCTCGGGAGGTTCGGCAGCCACGAGGGTGCGGGGGTCGCACTTTTGCGGGCCGAAGCGCGGGATCGGATCCTGTGAGCAACAGAATTTTGCAGGTGGGGTACACTTATGACGCACGATGACAGGCCGGAGGGGCCATCCACGAAATCGGGACCAGAGCTGGAGGGCGGAGCCATCAAGCGCTCCGGTGGCCCGTCAGGCCTCGGGGGAAGCGGCGCCCAGAAGCCTAGCGCCGAGGAAGGCTCGATCAACGCGCGGGGCCAGAGGGTTCGTCAGGCCCTCAAGGCGAACCTAGGCGATGATGTCTATTCGAGCTGGTTCGGCTCCCTGGAATTCGCCGCCTTCGAGGGCGGCACGCTGACCGTCACAGTCGCAGTCAAGTTCCTCAAGAACTGGCTTGAACAGCATTATCTCGAGGCCATCCAGCGCTGCGCAGCCATCGAATTCGACGGCATCGAGCGCGTCGAGGTCAAGGTGCGCAGCCCCGCGGCGAGCGCACCGGCGGCCCAGGCGGGTGCTGCGGCCGCACGGTCCGACAAGGGCTTTGCTGCACCCCACGCCAAAAACGGGGACGCGAGCCCGCTCGCGGTGTCCGTGCCCGGCTATACGGCGAGCGTCGGATCGCGCACGGGTGTCGACGGCCTCGAAGGCTCGCCGCTCGACCCGCGCTACACATTCGACAGCTTCGTGGTCGGTACGGCCAATCGCATCGCCCACGCGGGCGCCATGCAGGTCGCCGAGACGGTGCCGGATGAAGCGCGCGGCAACAACCCGCTCTACATCCATGCCGCCGTCGGTCACGGCAAATCGCACCTCTTGCACGCGATCGCCTGGGAGGTCCGCCGCCGTCAGCCTTCGGCGAACGTCGTCTACATGACGGCGGAGCGCTTCCGCTTCCAGTTCGTCGAGGCGCTGAAGGCCCAGGACGCCATGGCGTTCAAGGAGAGCTTCCGGCTCATCGACCTCCTGCTCATCGACGACCTCGAGTTCATGCACGGCGAGCAGACCGAGCTCGAGTTCGACCACATCATCAATGCGCTGCTCGATGGCGGACGACAGCTCGTCGTTGCATCGGCGCGGGCGCCGAGTCAGCTCACGCGCCTCAACGACCGCATGCGCTCGCGCATGCAGCGTGGTCTCGTCACCGAGATCAACAGTCACGACCGCGACCTGCGCCTGAAGATCCTCGAGCGGCGCGTGCAGGAGAAACGGGCCTCCGATCCCTCATTCGAGATCCCGCGCGATGTCGTCGAGCTCCTCGCCGACAAGCTCACCGAGAGCGGACGCGAGCTCGAAGGCGCGGTGACGCGGCTCTATGCGACGTGGCAGTACACGCAGACGCGGATCACCCTCGATCTCGTCGAGACGACGATCCGCGATCTCGTCAACGGCATTGAGCCGCGTCGCATCAAGATCGAGGACATCCTGCGCCTCGTCTCGCGGCATTACGGCGTCTCGAAGTCGGACATTCTCTCGCCGCGGCGCCATCGCTCGGTGGTGTGGCCGCGCCAGATCGGCATGTACCTGTCAAAGCAGCTCACGACACGATCGCTGCCCGAGATCGGCCGCCGCTTCGGCGATCGGGACCACACGACCGTATTGCATGCCATCCGCAAGATCGAAGGCGAGATCAGCAACGATACTCGCCTCAAGGACGAGATCGAGGAGCTGAAGCGCCAGCTCAATATCGAGCGCTGAGCAATCTCAGCTCCCTGGTGAAATGAGACGAGGCCGCACACCTTGCGGCCTCGTTTATTTTTGGAGTCTGGCGCTCAGCCGTCGAGGCCGAGCAGCTTGGCGGGGTTCTTACGCATCATCGTATCGATGTCGCCGTCCGAGATGCCCTCCTTCTTCATGGCGGCAATGGCGACCTCGATGCCGTCCGGGTGCGTGATGTTCGCGCTCTGGCCGAGGTCGGTGGAGACGAGGACACTGCCCGCACCGAACTCCTTCACCGCCTGTGCCACGTGACGTGCGTTGATCTGCGTCCAGTGCGTCAGGAAAGCGAGCGGCGCGTTGGGTCCGGCCTGGAACTGCAGAAAGCATATCTCGATCACCGCGCCGAGGCCTGTCACCTCCTTGGCCTGGGCCATGGTGAGCCCCGGCACATTGGTGAGCGCGTGGGTGATGATCATGTTCCTGACGCCGAGCTCCTTGCCCTTCTTGACGACAGCGATGATCTCCTCGGGATGCACGTGTCCCGTGGCGAGGACGAGATTCTCACGCGCGATGATCTTGAGGATGGCCTCCATCTCCGGCGAGACCTCGCCGTTCGGCGCCACGGTAATGCCCTTGGCGTCCGGCTTGCCGAACGTCTTCACATGCTTGTCGGACTCGAACGTCGGCAGCCAGACGACCTTCCCTCGGCCGCCGTAGACGCGATGCATCCACTCGACGGCATTCGGATTGATGCCGCCGACGGCATTGTTGAGCACGATCCCGCCGAACACCTCGATGTCGGGCACAACCTTCATCACCAGCGCAGCGCGGCTCGCGGTTTCGCTGATATGGTTCTTGATCAGGATCCCACGCATCCCGCGTGACTTGGCAAGCTGGGCGACATCGATATCGTCCATGTTGCGACCGAACACATCCGGATGAGAGTGGACGTGCATGTCGATTACGCCCTTGGCGGGGCTGACCTTCGGCGGCGGTGGCGGAAAAGCGGCCTGGGCATGGGCCTCGTCGAATGTCAGACAGCCGAGTGCCGTCACTGCCGCAGCAATTGCGACCTTTCTCATGTTTCGCTCCCTTGGTTTTGTGCAACGCGGGCGCTTGAGCCAGACTTGGCGAGCGCTCTTCTTGCGCAAATTCAGTGTAAACCATCGGCGGCGGCGGAATAAGGCACTGCCGGCGCGATCCGACGTGCAGGGCACCCCGCATTGACGCCTGCCCCCGGCCTGCCCTAACTAGAGAGCTGCAACGACATGGAGTGGCTTGGACGCACACACGTCAGCCAGCAATGACGTGATCGAGCTTCTGATCGTCCTGGCACTGATTCTGCTCAACGGCCTATTTGCGCTTTCCGAACTGGCAGTTGTATCCGCCCGCGTGCCGCGTCTGAGGGCTCTCGCAGCAACCTCGCATCCCGGTGCCGCTTCAGCGCTCACACTCGCAACCAACCCCGGGCGCTTTCTCTCCGCCGTCCAGATCGGCATTACGCTCATCGGCATCAACAACGGG
>CAUJKI010000489.1 GCA_963205015.1 Pseudomonadota bacterium | reverse complement strand
CCCGAACACGGAACTAGCGGAGTTCGACATATGGCTGCAGATAGGGTCGCTATCGTTACGGGCGCATAAGCCGGTCGCCTGGCAGCTGTGGAGCCCTGATGGGACAAATCACCGGCAACGTCAGCGAATGCCACCGGACATACTTGCACCATATCGACGAGTGCCGAAGATGTTCGATGGCGTTTCGCGGAGCTTCCCGCGCTTGAGCAGGGAGCGTGCTTTGCGCTGGTAGTAGGCCGCGCGGCTGATGCCCTCCGCTTCCCAAGGCTTCGTCGTGCAGGCCGCTTCGTGACCGGCTCAGCGCTTGTTCGCGCGGGCACGCTGCAGCTCCGAGAGCACCTCCTCAGTGAAGCGAGCCCAGGACCACTTCGCGAAGCTCTTCGCGATATGGCTGATTTCCATGTCTGGCAGCGGGCGGCTAAGGCTCGAGTTGTAGTTGCCGGCGATCTCCTCGACACGACGACGCCACTCCGGCTGAGTGCCGCCGGCGCGCTTAAAGGGCAAAATCTCCCGATAAGCGGCGTGGCGAGTCTCCTCGAAGACCTCGCAGTTTCGACCGAGGCCGGCCGTATGGGGCCACTGGATCGGGCCGCATGTCGCGCAGGGACAGCTCCCGCGCTAGCTCCTCGAGGCTGTAGGGCGTCTCGCGGCACCACACGACTTGCCAGCTCTCATGCGCCAGATTTTTCGTCAGCAAACCGCTGTAGGACCGATCTGCGCCCAGGCGGCGACGCAGGCCACACTTCACGGCGGCGAGGTAATTGATCGGCTTGCGCCGGGAGACCTCGTACTTGCTGACCGGCGCGCCGACGACAAAGGCGACGTGGCAATGACCCTTCTGCGGACGGTCGCCAGGGTGTGGACTAGTGGCGCCGGGCCAAGCTTCTGCACCATCGCTCCCCGCTACGTTACACAAAGTTTGCCCGTCTGACTGCACGGCGCATCGTATGCTCACAAGCCGACGGAAGATTTGCCGATGATGGCGTGCCTCAGACGTGCCGAGAGCCAGTCGATGGCGGCGACCGCCGCAAGGATCAGGAGGATCAGGAAAGCCACGCGATCCCACTCGAAGGTGCGGATTTGCTCGACGAGATGCATGCCGATGCCGCCCGCGCCGACAATGCCGATGATTGTCGCCGAGCGCGTGTTCGACTCGAAATAGTAGAGCACCTGCGAGAGCATCACCGGTAACACCTGCGGCAGGATACCAAAACGGATCTGGTGCAGCCGGCTCCCGCCTGCCGCCGTCACGCCCTCGACCGGCTTCCGATCAGACGCTTCGATCGCCTCCGAGAAAAGCTTACCGAACGAACCGATGTCCGACGTCATGATCGCGAGGACGCCGGCGAACGGTCCGAGCCCGACGACATTGATCCAGATAAGCGCCCAGATCAGCGTGTCGACGCCGCGCACGGTATCGAGCGAGCGCCGCGTCATGAACTGGAGGATGCGCACGGGCACGACATTGCGTGCCGCGAGCAGGCCGAGTGGAAACGCGAGGATGGCCGCCAGCAGCGTGCCGAGGAACGCGATCGCGACAGTCTCGCCGAGCGCGTGGATATAGACGAGCGCATTCGCCCATGAGCCGGCGCTCGGCGGGATCATGAGCGCGACGAACCTGCCAAGTTCTCCGACGCCCGTGAGAATACGCCAAAGCGAGACATCAAGCCGCCAGACGGCCAGCACGGCCAGTGCGGCAAGCGCGCCTGCAAGGAGAGCCATCTGAAGGCATGTTGCCGCTTGCGCACGCAGGAGGTCGCCATGACTCGCAAGGATCGCTTGATCTGTCGGCAATATCGACCCGCGGCGACCGGTCATGGGCGCACTCCATGCCCGATGAAATGATGACGAAGGCGCTCGGTCGCGATGTCGATGATCATGACCGTGGCAATGATGAGCAGAAGGAGCGCCGAGACATCGGAATAGTAAAACTTGCGAATGCTTTCGATCAGCTCCTGGCCGATGCCGCCCGCGCCAACGAAGCCCATGACGGAGGCGCCGCGCACGTTGATCTCGAAACGCAACAGGCCATAGCTCGCGAAATTCGAAAGCACTTGCGGAACGATGGCCAGATGCACGGTCTGCCACCAAGTAGCTCCGGTCGCAGTCACCCCTTCCGCGGGCTTCATATCGACATTCTCAACTACCTCGGCAAACAGCTTACCCAGAGCACCTGTCGTATGGATGGCAAGCGCGAGTACCCCTGGCAGCGGGCCGAGGCCGAAGGCAACGACAAAGATGAGCGCGAAGACCAGTTCCGGTACTGTGCGGCAAAACTCGAGGAGCCGGCGTACAAGGCCGCGCATCCACGTATTAGAATTGAGGTTGGCACTGGCGAGAAAGCAGAAGAAGAAGGCGGCAATGGCGCCGAGTAACGTTCCCAGATAGGCGATCAGCAGCGTGTCACCAAGCAGCGCGAGCCACTTCTTCCAGCCCCAGAACCACTCGCCAGGGTCGCTCCACATCGGTGCGCCCCCCTCGAGATGAAAAAGACGCACGATGTAGTTCGTGAAGCGGCCTATATTGGCAAGAAACTTCGCGGGACTCACCTCAGCGACACCTGCGGCAACAAGCGACGCGGCGATGAAGGCCGCAATGAGCACGAGTGTGCTTCTCTGCTTCGCGATATGAGCACGCTTGTAGGCGGCGGTCAGCGGCGCCAGTTGCTCGTCCGGCAGTCGCGGCGGCGTAAGGCGCGTCGCGGCAGATTCGACTGCGGTCATGACAGTTTGCGGCGCAGCCGATCAACGAATTGGTTCAAGTCTATGATGACCTGGTAGTCCTCGTGTTTCACCTCGTGGTAGCCGGTAGCCTTTCCGTCGCTTATCCGAAGCCATGCTTCGCGCCCCTTGACAGGCGCCTCGAGGAACGCGCGCTTGATATCGGCCTTCATATCCTCCGGGAGCGACTTCTTGAGTGTGGTCGGCGAACCTGGGATAAGGTCGGACTTGAGAACAATGCGTACGCTCTCCGGCTTCACGGCACCACGCGCCGCCATACGCAGCAGGTTCGACTCCGTCTCAGTGTTCCACCAGTTGAATGCAGCGTCACAGGTACCCTGAAGAAGTCCCGTCACGGCATTCTCATGGCTGCCTGCGTAAAGCATCTTGCCGAAGAACTTCTCGGGATCGATCCCCATTTTATCCATGGTAAAGCGGGGCACGTTGTTTCCCGAGGTCGAATTCGGATCGACGAGGCAGAGATTCCGACCCTTCAGATCCTGGATGCTCTGAGCCTTGTCGTCCGCACGCACATAGAGAACGGCGTAGTAGCCGACCGCACCTGAGGAGTTCTTGGCTGTGGCAAAGGGCTCGACGTCGCCGTTGGTCACCTGATAGGCCCGCGCATAGGACGACGGGCCGTAGTGCGCGACGTGCACCTGGCCCGAGCGCATGGCTTCGATCACCGCGGCATAGTCGTTCGCGACCCGCAGCGTAACCTTCACATTGAGCACCTTCGAAAGGTGCTGCATGAATGGCTCGTAGCGATTGAGAACCCCATCGGAGTTCTCCGATGGAATGATCGAGAACACGATCTCGGGATACTGCGTGCGCCAATCGGCGGCACCGGCCGATGTGGAGAGCAGAATCGCGGCTGAAGACATCAGAACAAGGCGGCGCGTCCACATGGGGGAACCTCATATGCTTGGCCATTGGACGCGACGCCAACGACACCGCGCCCAATGAATATCTCTGGAAAACCTCAGGAGCCGGACTTCTTCCTGAGTGAATCGACGAACTTGATCAGTTCGACGACTGGCTCGTAGGCCGAATGGTCAACCGCCTGGAATGGAAGCTGCTTGCCCTCATAAATGCTGTCGAAGGTCGCCTTGTCCCGCGTGCCGATGTTGAGTACTGCATCGCGGATTTTGGCCTTCAGGTCCTCCGGGAGGCTCGAGAGGTAGGCCATGGGCGAGTTCACGATCTGATCGGACTTGAAGACGATGCGGAAGTTCTCCGCCTTCACCAGGCCACGGCTCGCCATGCGCAGCAGGTTCGACTCTTTCTCATCGTTCCACCAGTTGAAAGCCCCGTCGCAGGTGCCTTGGTCGACCGCGATCACCGCATTCTCGTGCGAACCGGAGTAGACCACCTTGGCAAAGAACTTCTCGGGCTCGATCCCCATCTTGTCCATGGCGAAACGCGGCACGTTGTTTCCGGAGGTCGAGTTCGGATCGACGTGGCAGAGGTTCTGACCCTTGAGATCTTCGAGCGTCTTGAACGGCGAGCTGGCTTTCACATAGAGCACGGAATGATAACCGCGATTGCCGTCGCTGCTGATCTCGATCGCAAAAGGCTCCGTCTTGACGCCGGTCGCGCGCGCGCGGGCATAGGAGGCGGGGCCGTACATGGCAATGTGGATATTCTCGGCCCGCTGTCCCTCGATTACGGCCGCATAATCGTTGGCGATGCGCAGTACGACCTTGGTGCCAAGCTGCTGGCTCAGGTAGTTGACGAACGGGGTGTAGCGGTTCGTGGTCGTGGTCGCATTCTCATGCGGGATGATCGCAAAGACGATCTCGGAATACTTCGACTTCCAATCCTGCGCTGCGGCCGGCGTCACGCCGATCAGAAGGCCATTTGCCAGTGCAAGGCCGGCAGCGCCGGCAACTATAGAGCGACGGTTCAGCATGACATCCTCTGTTCTGTTGATGTGAAAGTCTCAAGGCCGCGCATGATATCGTCGACCCGCGGCTCCCCAGCCGCAGCAGCGATCGGATCAGGCGGCGGCCGCCTGTCCGAGTTCAGGTAGGCCCTGCTTCTTTTCGTACGCCTCCGGCATGGACGCTCCGCCGAGGACATCGTCGGCCTCCAGGCCATATAGCTCGCGTGCGGCCTCGTCGGTGAGCATCTCGGGCGCGGCGTCGAAGACGATGCGACCGCTCGCCATGCCGATCAACCGGTCGCAGTAGCTCCGGGCCAGATCGAGGGTGTGCTGATTGCACTGGACGGTGATGCCGTACTGCTTGTTGAGGCGCCGCAGCGCATCCATGACGATCTTGGTATTACGGGGAACAAGCGACGCGACCGGCTCGTCGGCCAGTATCAGATCAGGCCGCTGCACCATCGCGCGCGCAATGGCAACCCGCTGCTGCTGTCCGCCAGAGAGTTCTTCAGCGCGTTGCGCGGCAAGCACACCGATCTCGAACTGCTCGAGCGCGGAGAAGGCAATAGCCTTGTCGCTATCCGCCCACGATCGCGTAATGGCGCGCCACGTCGCCACCTCCGCGAGACGACCCGTCAATACGTTTGTCAGCACGTCGAGCCGGCCAACAAGATTGAACTGCTGGAAGATCATTGCTGCCCGCGCGCGCCAGAGCCGGAGTTCTCGACCTCGAAGCGACGTCACGTCACGCCCGTCGAAAAGGATGCGCCCCGCGCTCGGATCGACGAGCCGGTTGATCATGCGCAGAAGGGTCGATTTACCGGCGCCCGAACGACCAATGATGCCGACGAAGCTCCCGCGTGAAACCTCGAATGAGGCAGCAGAGACAGCGGTTAGGGCTCCGAACTTCCGGGTTACGCCGTCGAGGACCAGCATAGCACCTCTATGATGTTGCGCTGCTCATTGCAGGCAACACCTAGTCGCGGGGTACTACAGTCATGTGACGTTGTCCCCAGCAGCTCCCGGTGTCCGTCGCTTCACGTCACATGAACGTCATTTGTCACGGAATTCGCATCGCCAGACCCGGCGACTGTGGTGCTACCCTCAGTGCCACCGCGATCGAGGCTGCACTGTCACGAAGGTGTAGCGGCCGCTGACTATGAGTACGGTCAGATGCGTTACGCGATCTATTTTACGCCAGCCACCGATACGGAACTCTGGCATTTCGGATGTTCCGCCCTCGGCTATGATGCCGCGGCGTGTGAGCGCGTTGCGTTTCCGGCGCACAGCCTTTGGAATGAGACGTGGTTCACGCGCGCGTTGGAAGACCCGGCACGCTATGGCTTTCACGCGACGCTCAAAGCGCCATTCTCGCTGACCCCAGGTGCCACTGAGGATGAGCTACTGGAACGCGCGGCGGCATTTGCCGGCCAAGAGGCGCCTGTTCTCTTGCCTGCTTTGCGGGTAACCCCGCTCGAAGGATTCGTCGCTTTGCGCCCCCTCGTGGAGGATCCCGAGCTGGATCGCCTCGCCGCCAACTGCGTGCGCTCATTTGACGAATTGCGCGCGCCGCTCAGCGATGTCGATCGAGAGCGCCGCCTGTCACAGGAACTCACGCAGCGGCAGCGCGCGCATCTTGAGCGATGGGGTTACCCTTACGTGCTTGGGGATTTCCGCTTTCATATGACGCTGACCGGCGCCATACCTAAATCCCTTGTGTCCAGCACCGTCGAGACACTCACGGCACTGTATCATCGCGTCAGTGCACCTGTTTCGATCGACGCGATTTCGGTGCTGTCCCAGCCGACGCGAGAGAGTCGTTTTAGCGTAATCGCCCGATTTCGACTAAGAGGCGCGGTCCCGCTCGTCAACCTCTTCCGCTAGCCAGTGACCGGAGCGCCACGACAATTGCCTCTACGCCGGCTTCGATGGCCCCGGAATTGTCAATTCGCACATCGGCATCAGTCGGATCAAACGCTGGAACCATGCGCGCGAGCCGTGCTTCGATGGTTGCGTGAGATTCGCGACCGCGCTGTGCCAGACGGTGGGCGCGGACGCCGATAGGGCATTCGACAAGAAACACAGCCACTCGCGCATAGCGGTTCCGCACTGCGGGGATGGTCGCGCGCGAGCCGTTGACTATTACGGTGCGGCCTTGCCAGACAGCCTCGTCCATACTTGCCGGTAGACCGTAGCGAAGGCCATGCGCCTCCCAGGTGATCGCAAACTGCCCCTGCCGCTCGGCGCTCTCGAACGCGGTATCGCTCAGCCATCCATGATGCTCGGCTCCATGCGGCGCGCGTGTGATTG
>CAUJKI010000488.1 GCA_963205015.1 Pseudomonadota bacterium | reverse complement strand
CGAACTCTCTGTTGGCCAGAGAGTCCGGCTCGTGTCGCAGAATCTGCGCGCATTTCCTTATGCCGGCGGGCAATGATTGTTGATACCGCTTACCTCAGGAGGCGAGCGAAAGGGATGCGCTCGATGCGTTGCTACCATTTTCGATTTCGACGTCCACGCCTGCGGCCTTGAGAATGTCGGCGACGGCCGCAGCACGGCGCCGGAACTCCGATGAGGAGGCTTCGAGACCCGTGCAGATACCCTCGGCGAGCATCGCGGTTGTCAGAACGAAACGGGCGGGTGTGGCGACATCGGTATCATGCAGCGCCACGATAGCGCCACCGGCAAGCGTTGCACCTGTCAGCGCATCGACGAGAATGATCGCGCCTGTGCCCTTGTGATCGACGAACCTGTCGAGCGCCGCGGGGCGACTGAGCGTGATCGATGCCAGGACGACGTCGTTCTGAGTGCAGTCGGTCGCATCGATCTCGCCGAGCGTCTCGAGATCGAGCTTCGCCGACACGCGCACTGACGATACCGGCACGAGATCGGTTGCTGTGCGCAGCAGCAGCCCGCGGCGAGGATCGAGCGGCGTTTCACCCATCCAGAACAGCCGCGCGTCGAGATGGGCGACGCGGCGTGCAGGCTCATCCGGCGTCGTCAGCAGGGCGCCGCGCGTGATGTCGAGCGCTCGATCCAGCTCGAGGACGACAGCCTGACCGCCGTAGGCTGCGTCGAGATCGCCATCCATGGTTGCTATGCGACGAACCCGCGCCACGCGCTCGCTCGTGCTGTCGCGCACGTCGCTGCCGACGGCAATCGAACCCGAGGTGATCGTTCCCGCGAGCCCGCGGAAGTCCGGCGCCCGCCGCACGACCATCTGTACCGGCATGCGGAAGGCGCCGGCATCGGCATCGCTGCGTGAGTGTGTGCTGTTGAGCTGCTCGACGAGCGTCGGGCCCTCATACCAGGTCATGCTGCTGGACGAGCGGGCGACGTTGTCACCGCTGGTCGCGATGACCGGAATGGCCACGGCGCCGTCGAAGTCAAAGCGCGCGGTCAACGCGCGGAAGTCGGCTTCGATCTGGCGGAAGCGCGCCTCGTTGCCGCCGACGAGATCCATCTTGTTGACCGCAAGAATAACGCGGCGGACACCAAGAAGCCCGAGGATGGCGGCGTGCCTCTGCGTCTGTGACTTCACGCCATGGCGTGCATCGACAAGCATGATGGCGACGTCGGCATGCGAGGCGCCGGTTGCCATGTTTCGCGTGTACTGCTCGTGGCCGGGACTGTCGATGATGACGTAGCGCCGCGAGCCGGCATCCAGGTAACGCCACGCGATATCGATCGTGATGCCCTGCTCGCGCTCGGCGGCCAGACCATCGACGAGCCTGCTGAGATCGAGCCTGCCGTCGGGCAGGCGGCACTCGGCGATCGCCGCCTTCGTATCCTCCGGCAGATCGGCGACATCCCAGAGCAGGCGACCGATCAAGGTGGATTTGCCGTCGTCCACGGAACCACAGGTCAACACGTGGACGACACTTGGCGGGCTTTCCTCAATGGTCTCGCCGGCACTCCCGTCGGTGCCTCCCGCGGAAGACACAAACTCCTTGGGCACACCCGCTGCCGGGTGGACCACCTCCTTCGCCACAACTGCACTCATCAGAAGTAGCCTTCCTGCTTCTTGATTTCCATTGCGCCGGCCTGGTCGTGATCGATCAGCCGGCCGTGCCGTTCCGACGTCCGGGCCGCCAGCGTCTCGACGACGACGTCGAGCAAAGTGGATGCTTCCGATGGGATCGCGGCGGTCAGTGGCCAACATCCGAGCGTGCGAAAGCGAACGCGCCGTCGCACGACCTTCTCGCCTTTCGCCAGCGGCATTCGGTCATCATCGAGCACGAGAAGCTGGCCATTGCGCTCGATCGTCGGCCGCTCGGCGGCCAGATAGAGCGGTACGACATCGAGCTTCTCGCGCAGCACGTAGCGCCACACGTCGCCCTCGGTCCAGTTTGAGAGCGGGAAGACGCGCACGCTTTCGCCTGTGCCGAGGCGGCCGTTGAGAAGATTCCACATCTCGGGGCGCTGGTGACGCGGATCCCAGCGGTGGCCGGTCGTGCGGAACGAGAAGATCCGCTCTTTCGCGCGGCTCGCTTCTTCGTCGCGCCGCGCGCCACCGAAGGCGGCATCAAAGCCATGGCGATCGAGCGCCTGCCTCAGCGCCTCGGTCTTCATGACGTCCGTGTAGAGTGAAGGAGCGTAGTCGATTGGATTGATGCCGCGGGCGCGGCCATCCTCGTTGATGTGCACGATGAGATCGAGACCGAGATCGCGCGCCGTACGGTCCCGGAAGGCGATCATATCGCGAAACTTCCACGTCGTATCGATGTGGAGTAGGGGGAATGGTACGGGCTGTGGGAAGAAAGCCTTGCGGGCGAGGTGCAGAAGGACCGTGGAGTCCTTGCCGATGGAGTAGAGCAGCACCGGCTTGCGGAACTGCGCGGCGGCTTCACGAAAGATATGGATGCTTTCAGCTTCGAGCACATCGAGGCGATTGATCGGACGTGTCATGCTCTTGGTCTTTCAGCGACGGGCTTGCTGTGCAGGCCGCACTCCTTGCCATCTTCGTTTTCCCACCACCATCGACCTGCGCGTATGTCCTCGCCCGGGCCGATGGCGCGTGTACACGGCTGACAGCCAACGGATGGATAGCCCCGCGCGTGCAGGGAACTGACGGGAACGTCGTTCGCGGCAACGTAGGCTTCGAGCCTGTCGAGCGACCAGTCCGCAAGCGGATTCACCTTCCAGAGATCGAGCGTCGAATCGAATTCGACGAATGGAATCGCCTGACGTCCGTTGGATTGGCTACGTCTCAGGCCCGTGAGCCAAGCCGCAGCGCCCGCGAGCGCCCGGTGCAGGGGGCGGACCTTGCGGACATCACAGCAGGCCTTGCGCGCCTCGATGGACAATCGAAAACCGTTGATGCCATCGCGCGCGACGAGAGATTCGAGATCATTCATGTCGGGCACCACCACACGGATGCGGATGCCATAGCGCCGCTCGCTTCTGTCGATGGTCTCGAGCGTCTCAGGAAAATGGCGGCCGGTGTCGAGCGTGAAGACATCGATCGCGGCGCCAGATGCCGCGATGGCGTGGAGAATAGCTTGGTCTTCGAGGCCAAGGCTGGTCGAAAACGCGACGCGTCCTTTTATGGCGCCCGCGATCAGTGCGATGCGGGCCTCCAGACGAGACTGCTCCGCCAGCCCACGAGCGATGAGCCCTGGCGCGTTGGATGAAGACGAGTACACGGTAGGAAATTCCAATGAGTGGGGCGCCACTGCGCACTCCGTAGAAATATATGCTACTGATCGCGCTTAATAGGCCCCTTATTAGAACATTAATTCAATTGCACAGATCGGCTTCGAATAAGCGGAGAACACGGTCACTTGCTGCGCCTGCACACTTTGTGCGCACGGCCGGGATGCGCCGCGCGCCGCCTGCGATCGAGATCGATGTTTTCTTGGCGGCCATCGGCGCGGTCCAGGCGGGACTTCGCCGCCACCTGACGCAGCCCCGCCGTGGGTTGCGTGGATAACGTTGCGCATTTCGAGCACAACCATTGCCTCCTGGGGAAACGTGTGCTGCCTCAGGCTTCGAGGGAAATGTGTTCTCAAATGGCCACGCTGACGAAGCGCCTCGCGTGCAGGAGCGAGCTAAGGTGGAGTATTACTTGTCCATTAACCCGAATCAGTGATCCGTGAGCGTAGGGGAAGTGCGTGGCTTCCCACCGCACGGCGTTCTCGATTCGCCGTCCGGATGCGGGCCGCGCCAACGAAGGCGACTACAGCATGAACACCTTTGCACTGAAAATAGCCGCTGCGGCACTGGGGCTGGCCTATGCAACCGCAACACCGACGCTCGCCCAGGGTGGTCTGAAGGACGGCGGCTACGTCGACCAGCCGACGTGGATCGCGACGTACAGCGGCGCGGATTTCGCGAAGGATTCCTTCTACAGCTACTCGGGGGCAGTCATCTCTCTGCAGCGCGACCTTTCGCGCAGCGGCTTCGTCTTCCAGGGCTTCGCCGGGTACGGCTCCTACGAGTATGACAATGTGACCGCGCCGGGTGGGAGAGTCGACGGCGACGTCTCGCAACTCGCGGGCATGCTGGGCTATCTGTGGATCAGCCCGGGCGCAGCGGTCGGCCTCTACGTGGGCGCCGACTACCACGACCACGATCTGACACCGAGTGATCCGAGCAATCGGGTGAGGGGGAGCGAAGCAGGCTTTCGCGTTGGCGGTGATGTCCGCCTGATCGGTCCGGGCCACTACTTCACCCTTGAGGGTTACTATTCGACGGCCTTCGATACATACTGGTCGCGTGTGCGCGCCGGCGTGAACCTCGGCCGCGTCATTATCGGCCCCGAGGCAGGCGCGCATGGCAACGACGGCTATGACGCTCAGCGCATCGGTGGCTTCGCGATGTTCAAGCTGGACATGCTTGGCACCCGGAACCCGGCCGAGTTGACCATCAACGCAGGCTATCAATTCCTCGACGATACGACCTCTTTCTCCTCTACGGGCGGTGAGGGCCTCTACGTCGGCTTCAATCTTGGATTTGCCTTCTGATCCAGTTTACCGCTCAGACTTATCGAGGCGCCCGCAAGGGCGCCTCGTTGCTTTTTGCGCGCTACTCTGCGGCCTGAAGTGCCGGTGTCACCGTCGGTGCCGTTGGCTGCGCCGGTGCCGGCGTGCTCGTCAGACTCGGCAGGCCGAGGCGTTTTGCGCGCCCCCAGCCCGTGAACTGTCCGCAAAGGACAGCAAGGAGCGTGCGCAGCGAGATCCAGAAGATGAGCTGCCGGTAGTAGAAGCGCTGGATCACCGTCAGCGGCAGCAAGGACCAGTAACCGGGCTCGCGGTGCAGCCACAGGGCGAATGCTGCGAAGGCGACCTCCAAGATCTGGAAGATGCCCCAGCACGCCAGGATCTCGACCGTGCGCCCCGACAGGAGGCTGCCGCCGTGGTGCGCGTAAGCCCAGGCATCCGAGGCAAAGGCCCAGATCAGCAGCGCATCCATGATCGGCGCAAAGAGCGTGAAGAGGAACTGGAACACGACGATGTTCGGGATCGTGAACCATTTGAGGCCGCTTGTGCCGCGCTGAAGGTAGACGTCCCGATGCTTGAAAGCGACCTGGAGCATGCCGAACATCCAGCGGAAGCGCTGCTTGTTGAACTCATGCACCTTTTCGGGCGCTTCGGTGACAGCAAGAGCGCGCGGCTCGTTGCGCACTATCCAGCCGGCGCGCACGATCTTGAACGTGATGTCGGCATCCTCTGCGCTCGTGTCGGCATCGTAGAGACCGACCTCCATGATCGCGCTGCGGCGCCACGCGCCGATGGCACCGGGCACGACCGCGATCCCGTTGACGATCTCGAAGGCGCGACGATCCATGCTCTGCGCCGTCAGATACTCGAGCGCCTGGAAGCGTGACAGCATGGTTGTCCGGTTGCCGACCGTGACGACGCCGGCGACTGCGCCGACTTTGCCGTCGTGGAAGTGCGAGACAAGGATGTCGAGCGCATCCGGCGCAAGACGCGTATCGGCGTCGATGCACACGACGACATCGACATCAGTCCGCTCGATAGCATAGTTGAGCGCGCTCGACTTGCCGCCGTTCCGCTTCGTGAGCAACCGAACGCGCGGATTGCAGCCGAACGCCTTGCTGACGACTTCATAAGTGCCGTCCGTCGAGCCGTCATCGATGACCACGATCTCGAAGCCCGTGTTGTGCGAGTGCAGAAGGGATTCGATGCTGTCGAGAATGACCTTCTCCTCGTTGTGCGCGGGCACGATGACGGCAAAGCTCGGCTGCCGCCGCGCGACCGCGAGCAGGGGCTTCTCATTGCGGGACTGGCGCCAGGCGACGAAAGCGATGATCAGAAGGCGCCCAATGCCAAGCACGATGCCGGTCACGAACAGGAACTTCAGGAAGCTGTTGAAGCTGCGCATCAGTGAGAAGCCGATGCTGTTGACGTAAGGCACGACATTCACGCCATCGCCAAGCGCGGGCATGAGTTCGTTGCGCTGCAGGCCGAGCAACTCGTGGATGGTGACGAAGCGATAGCCGTCGGCGCGGAGCTGATCGATGATCTGCGGCAGCGCGGCGATGGTCTGCGAGCGGTCGCCGCCGCCATCATGGAGCAGAACGACATTGCCGCTGCGGCGCGCCGCATAGGAGAGTGTCCGTCGCACGATCTCGTCCACGCCAGGGCGGCCCCAGTCGAGCGGGTCGATGCGCTGGCCTATGGTGACATAGCCGAGCGCTGCTGAGGCGAGGAGGGTGCGCGCCTGCGACGATGTCTCGGGCTCGATATCGCGCACGAACGGCGGGCGGAAAAGCGCCGTGCGGATGCCGAGCCGCGATTCGAGCACGCGCTGGGTGGCATTGAGCTCGAGGTCGAGCTGCGCACTCGGGATTTCGCTCAGATCCGGGTGCGTGAACGTGTGGTTGCCGATGTCGTGCCCTTCCTCATAGACGCGCTTGAGGACTTCGGGCTCCATCGCTGCAGCCGTACCGAGCACGAAGAAGCTGGCCTTGACGCCCTTTTCCTTGAGGACGTCGAGGATCGCAGGCGTGTAGAGGCGTGAGGGACCGTCGTCGAACGTGAGCGCGATCACCTTGTCCTGGTTGAGGCCGAAGCGGGAGATCAGCATCGGTTTCGGAACCGAAACGATCGTCTGGTTTGTGATGAGGTTCGACTTCGGGAGGTGCGTGACCGAGCGCTCTCCGACGCGCGGCTGGCTAATGAATTTCAGGACCTCGCCCTGGCCGGTGTAGGTGACTTCGGTGCCTGGATCGAGGCTCTTGAGCGCCGCGAGCGCGGCATCATCGGGGGCGCGGCCGCGTGCGAACGTCGTCCATACGGTGGGGTCCTCCGTGCCAAGCCGCCACAGCGCCAGCCCGCCGGGCTCCATGGCGAGAGCAGCCGCAACCTGATTGAACAGCGTGACGCCATCGAGCATCCAGACGGTGTGCGTCGCGCCTGTGCTCTTCTCGCCGTAGGAGAAGGTCGGATTGAGTGCGTGGCCGTCAAACGAGAAAGTGGCGCCGGAGCGGTCCAGCACGTCCCACATTTCGCGGACCGATGCGATCCGGCCATGGCCCGGCCGATCCCAGTCGATGGCGTAGGAGCCGATCGCGACGATCAGCTTGCTGCCATGCGTGGTCGCGAAATGCTGGTCGAGAATGGTCTCGAACCATGCCTGGGAGGCAATCGGACCCGGCCGCTCATGGGCTGCGTGCTGGTCGTAGACCAGCAGAACCACGCGGTCGGCGGCCTCGATGATCTCGTGGAAGTGCAAGGGCTCGACGTAGGCCGGAACGACCGCGAAAAGCTGGCGGCGGTCAGCCGCGAGCGCGGCCTTCAGCTCGCCGAGGAACGTGACGAGATGCGGCTGATCGGCATCGGGTACCTCCTTGAAGTCGACGACGATGCCGTCGAAGTCCCCCTTTGCAGCGTAGTTCTTCAGATTGCGAATGAGACGCGCGCGCGCTTCCTGCGACTTGAGCACGCTTACGGTTGCCTCGCTCTGCCAGGCACGGCTGCGCGGGTCGTAGTTGTTGATGACCGGCATGACCTTGACATGCGGTGCATTGATCGAGAGCCAGGCATCGACATTCTGCTGCTCGCGCTCGTCATCGAGTTCGATCTCGCCAGCCGT
>CAUJKI010000487.1 GCA_963205015.1 Pseudomonadota bacterium | reverse complement strand
CAACAGAGTGCCTGCGCAGGCTCCTGCATCGTGGGGTCGCGCGTGAGTACTGCGGCCATGCGAGGTTCCATCAAGAGCACCCTTCCGAGTGGGAAACGCACATGGTGATGGCGCATGCAGATTAGGAACGGCCAGGACTTTGCCACCGGGCTGTTGTTCATCGCCATCGGGCTCGGCGCCTACTGGATCGCAGCAGACTATCCGATGGGAACGGCCATGCGCCCCGATACGGGCGTGCTGCCGAAGGCGCTCGCATGGCTGCTCGTCGGCACAGGCGCCCTCCTCGCCGGAAAAGCACTGGTCATCGACGGGCCCCGCCTCACCGGATGGGCATGGCGGCCGGCGCTGATGATCACGTTCGCAACGGTTGCTTTCGCCCTGCTGGTCGATCGCATCGGCCTCGTGCTGACCATGCTCGTGTCGATGACACTCGCCGCCTTGGGAACGCCCGAAACGCGCTGGCACGAGTATGCGTTGTTCGCCATCTTCATGGTTGTTCTCGGCGTCGTCGTGTTCATTGTTGGCCTCGGGATGCCGATCCCGATCTTTCCGCGGGTATCGGCATGGCTCTAGGCGATCTCTTCAGCAATCTCGCGCTCGGCCTGTCGGTCGCAGCGACGATGCAGAACCTTCTTTATTGCCTCGCCGGTGCGGTGATCGGCACCGCCGTTGGCGTGCTGCCGGGCGTTGGACCGGTCGCGACCATGGCGCTCCTGCTGCCAGCCACCTACGCCCTACCCGCCGAGGGCGCGCTGATCATGCTCGCCGGCATCTACTACGGCGCCCAGTACGGCGGCTCGACGACCGCGATCCTCGTCAACCTGCCGGGCGAATCGAGTTCGGTCGTCACCACGCTCGACGGCTATCAGATGGCGCGACAAGGCCGCGCCGGGCCCGCGCTGGCGATCGCCGCCCTCGGCTCGTTCTTTGCGGGCTGCGTCGCGACGGTTCTGATCGCAGCGGCTGCGCCACCCCTGACGCGTCTCGCGCAACAATTCGCACCAGCCGACTATTTCTCCCTGATGGTGCTCGGACTGGTGTTCTCGATCGTGCTGGCGCGCGGATCAATCGTCAAAGCCTTCGGCATGGTCTTCCTCGGCATGCTGCTCGGCCTCGTCGGCACCGACGTGAATACCGGCAACGAGCGCTTCACCTTCGGCATCAGCGATCTCTTCGATGGCCTCGGCTTCGTGCCGCTCGCCATGGGCGTCTTCGGCATCGCCGAAATCATCGCCAACCTGACCAACCCCGAGCGGCGCGACCTCGTCAACGCCAAGGTCAGCAATCTGTGGCCGACTCGCGAGGACTTCCGCCGCAGCCGGGGCCCGATCCTGCGCGGCACCGCACTCGGCAGCATCCTCGGTCTCCTGCCTGGCGGCGGCGCCGTGCTCGGCTCTTTCTCCGCCTACACGCTCGAGAAGCGGATATCGAAGACGCCCGAGAGGTTCGGCACCGGCATGATCGAGGGTGTCGCCGGTCCCGAGAGCGCCAACAACGCGGCGGCGCAGACTTCGTTCATCCCCATGCTCACACTCGGCATCCCGTCGAACGCGGTGATGGCGATGATGATCGGCGGCATGATGGTCCACGGCATTATTCCCGGACCGCAGGTGATGGAGCAACGGCCAGGCCTGTTCTGGGGAATGATCGTGAGCATGTGGCTCGGCAATCTGATGCTAGTCGTGCTCAACCTGCCGATGATCGGGCTTTGGGTGCGCCTGCTGCTGGTGCCCTACCGGCTACTCGCGATCGCGGTGCTGTTCTTCTGCTGCATCGGCGTCTACAGCCTCAACAATTCGGCGAACGAGGTGCTGTTCATCGCCATTTTCGGCCTGCTCGGCTATCTGCTCCTCAAACTCGATTGCGAACCGGCGCCGCTGTTGCTCGGCTTCCTGCTCGGGCCCATGATGGAAGTGTACATGCGCCGCGCCATGCTGCTGTCGCGCGGCGATCCGTGGGTATTCGTCCAGCGGCCGATGTCGCTGACTTTCCTCGTGCTCGCGCTGGTGCTGCTGCTGCTCATCGTCATGCCCGCCATTCGCAAGGGGCGCGAGGCCGCCTTCCAGGAGTAACGGACGCATCCGAGAATGAGCTGACCGGAATTTTTGAAATCAACCAGGAGGAAACATCATGCGACGTCGCGAATTCCTAGCCATGGCCGGCGCCACGGCGGTGACCGGCTTCTCCATCCCGCGCGCAACGGCGCAAGTGGCGAATTGGCCCGAACGGCCCGTGAAGTGCATCATCCCCTACGCCCCCGGCGGTGGCAGTGATCTCATTGGCCGCCCCTGGGCCGAGGCGCTGAGCCAGGTCTTCGGCCAGCAGTTCGTGGTCGAGAACCGCGGCGGCGCCGGTGGCATGATCGGCACCGAAGCTGTCGCCAAGGCGGCGCCCGACGGCTACACGCTGCTGGCCACGCCAGGGGCGACGCTCACTGTTCTGCCGCACCTGCGCAAGGCACCGTACGACGCGACCAAGTTCGTACCCTGCGGACGCACCGGCGACTTCGTCACGGGCTTCTCGATCAATGCGCAGGTCGGGCCGAAGACGTTCAAGGAGATGGTCGACTACGCAAAGAAGAACCCCGGCAAACTGTCCTACGGCTCTGCGGGCCTCGCGACTGCGACCCATCTCCGGCTTGAAATGCTGAAGTACAAGGCCGGCATCGATATCCTTCACGTGCCCTACCGAGGCAGCGCCGACGCGCTCAACGATCTTCTGCCGAACAACGTGCAGATGATGAACGAGATCAACAATATTCCGCACGTGAAGGCGGGCAAGCTGCACCTGCTCAACATCAACGACACGCAGCGTCATTGGGACTTCCCGGACATCCCGACGCTCACGGAGCTCGGCCATCCGGATTCGGACGTACCGATCTGGTATTCGATCCAAGGCCCCCCAGGCCTGCCGCAGGAGATCGCCGAGAAGCTCAACGCGGCGATGGTCAAGCTCGCACAGACGGACGAAATGAAGTCCAAGCTGCGCGCGGTCAGCGCCTCGCTGCCTGTCCAGTCGACCAAGGAGATGGCGGCATTCTTCGCGGCCGACTCCCAGCGGAACGCGGAACTGATCAAGGCTGCCAAGGTCAAGCTGGAGTAGTGGTACTCTTAGAAGTACCAGGACAAATGGTTCGGCCAGCGATACGCTCGCTGGCCGAATTCATTTGTGCCCCTCACAAGGTCCAAGACCAAAATGGCCAAGCATACAGACCTTCTCTCGCTCTCCTCCGTAGAGATGCGGCGCCGCATCGGCTCGAAGGAAATCTCGCCGGTCGAACTGCTCGAGGCGTGCATCGATCGCATTGCCGAGATCAATCCGGCTGTGAATGCGGTGACCGCCACCTGCTATGCGCGCGCGCGGCGCGAAGCCAAGGTCGCGGAAAAGGCCGTGCGCGACGGCGATGCGCTCGGCGCGCTGCACGGACTGCCCGTCGGCGTGAAGGATCTGGAGAATACCGGCGGACTGCTCACGACCTATGGCTCGCCGCTCTACAAGGACAACATTCCCGAGAGCGACACGGTGATGGTCGCCCGCATCCGAGCCGCCGGCGGCATCGTGGTCGCCAAGACAAACGTGCCGGAGTTCGGCGCCGGCGCCAACAGCCGCAATCCCGTGTGGGGCGCGACGGGTAATCCGTTCGATCCGAACATGAATGCGGGCGGCTCCTCTGGCGGTTCGGCGGTAGCGCTCGCGACCGACATGCTTCCGGTGTGCACGGGCTCGGATACCGGCGGCTCGCTGCGCATTCCCGGCGCAGTGAATGGCGTCGTCGGCTTCCGACCCTCGCCGGGCGTCGTTCCGCACACCATGCGCCCCATGGGCTGGTCCGCAATCTCGGTGCTCGGGCCGATGGGACGCACGGTCGCCGACACGTGCCAGCTCATGGCCGTGCAGGCCGGCCAGCACGCCGTCGATCCGCTCAGCTACGAGGTCGATGCCGCCGGTCTCGCCACACCGAAGCCAGCCGATCTCGGGGGCCTGAAGGTTGCATGGACGGAGGACTTCGGCACAAGCCCGGTCGACAAGCCCATTCGCAAGGTCTTCCGCGATCGCATCAAGGCCATGCGCCATCTCTTCCGGCGCTGCGATGCCATCGAGCCCGATCTCGGCAAAGCCGACGAATGCTTCGACGTCGTGCGTGCGATCGGCTTCGTCGGACGCTATCGCGATGCCTACGAGAAGGATCCTGCGAGCCTCGGCCCGAACATCCGCGCCAATTACGAGCTGGGCGCGAAGATGACCATAGCCGATGTCGCCTGGGCGCAGCTCGAGCAGACGCGCATCTACCGCAAGTTCCAGACGCTGTTCGACGAGTACGACCTGGTCCTCGCACCGACCGTGCCGGTGTCGCCTTTCCCCTGGACGCAGCTTTATCTGTCCGAGATGGGTGGCAAGCCGCTGCGCAACTACTATCACTGGCTCTCGCTGACGTACGTCGTCACGCTTGCGACCAATCCCGCAATCTCGATCCCCTGCGGCGTCGATCACGCGGGCTTCCCCTTCGGCCTGCAGGTCATCGGCCGCGCACGCGCGGACGCGTTCGTGCTCTCGGCGGCACACGCCATGGAGCAGGCCTTCAATGCAAGCGATGAGCTGAAGCGTCCCCTGCCGGACCTGAACAAGCTGAGCAAGCCCACGCCTTCGCTCAAGTCGATCGTGACTGCGCCGCCGAAGCGCACGGACATGAAGTAGAAGGCGCGGCCCATGGTTCTCTACACGCTCGCCTTCGCATTCCTGATCGGGCTCCTGCGGTGGCGAGTGTGGACCGTGCCGCTGCTGATCGTGGCTGCGGTCATCGTCAATCTCGGCGTCGGCGCGGGCTGGAACTTCAGGATATGGGAGCCCTTCAACAACCCGATCTTCGTCGATCTCGTGCTCAA
>CAUJKI010000486.1 GCA_963205015.1 Pseudomonadota bacterium | reverse complement strand
AGGAGAAGTACGAGGACGCGGTCGAAGCCGGGGATGCGGCCGTGATGCTGGAAGCGATCGAGCCGGGCCTCTTCACGATGAACGTCGGCAATCTGCTCCCGCAGGAGACGGCGAAGATCACCTTCCGCTACGCCATCCTCTATCGATGGGCAGGTGATCGGCTGCGGTTCTTCCTGCCGACCACGATCGCGCCGCGCTTTGGCGAATCGCCGCATCTGCCGCACCAGGCGCCGGAAGCGTCTCTCACGGTCGAGAACCAGTTCTCGCTGCGCGTCGAGGTATTCGGTGCGCTGCGTGACGCCCAGTTCGTCTGCCCATCGCACGCCGTCGAGCTTGTGAAGTCGCCGGAGAGCGCCGTGCTCTCGCTGCGTCAGACCAAGGCGGTCATGGACCGCGACTTCATACTGAACGTGAAGGCCCCGCAGGCGACGCGCAGCTTCATCCTCTGCGGCCAGGACGGCGACGGGCTGGCTGTCGTGGCGAGCTTCCAGCCGTTCTTCCCAGGGCTGCAGCAGCCCCGTCCGCTGAACCTCGCCATCGTCATCGATTGCTCCGGCTCCATGCAGGGAGACTCGATGGGGCAGGCGAAGCAGGCGCTCGAAGGCATCCTCGACGGGCTGCAACCGCACGACCGGATTGCGCTGATCGCGTTCGGCAACTCGGCCAAGGTGATGTCCGATCGGCCGCTTCCATGCAACAAGGCCAACCTCGCCAGGGCCAGGAAGTTTGCCAAGGCGCTCGACGCGAACATGGGCGGCACCGAGATCGGCAACGCTTTGCGCCAGGCCTATGCGGTGGCCGGCCGCTCGGAATCGGCCGACGTCTTTCTGGTGACGGACGGGATGGCCTCCGATTGGGAGACCGTCGTCGACGATGCGAAGAAGTCGGGCCACCGTATCTTCACGGTGGGCGTCGGCAGCGCAGTCTCTGAGGCCTTCGTTCGCGGGCTTGCGGCCGGCACCGGCGGCGAATGCGAGCTCGTCTCGCCCCGCGAGGGCATGGCGGACCGCGTCGTCCGTCACTTCGAGCGCATGCGCGCGCCGCGCGCCAAGCGTGTCGCGGTTCGCTGGTCCGATGGCGCCGCGAACATCACCCCGACGCGTATCGGCGCGGTCTTCGAGGGTGACACGGTGGTCGCCTGCGCTCGCTTCGATCGCGCGCCGGCGCACGGCGCCGCGATCCTCGAAGTCGAGACGGACAATGGCGAGACTGTCCGACAGGAGTTGTCGTTCCCTGCGACAACACCGGCCCCTTCCCCGGACGGCTTGTCCACGGTGGCTCGCGTGGCGGCTGCCGCCCGCCTGAAGGAACTGGACGATGGCGCGGGCCTGGAAACAGCGCTCCGTTACCGGCTCGTGAGCCCTTGGACCAACTGGCTGGTCGTTGCACCCAGGGCCGACGAAGACAAGGCCCAGAGCCTTCCGGCTCTGCGCAAGGTTCCGCAGACTTTGGCGGCTGGCTGGGGCGGCGTGGGCAGCGTGGCCATGTCGCTCCGCTCGCATTCAGTGGCGTCGCCGAGTGTGCTCTACTCCCGTCGCTTCGACTTCGCGGCCGTGGAAGACTTCGATCTCTCCGAGATCGAGACGCCGCAGCGCGCACTGCCTCTCGACCTGCCAGAGCCCTATCGCCGACTGCTCGAGCTTGTCGATGCGGAAGCTTCACGGCTGGACATCGCGGACGCCCTTGATCTGCTGACACAGTCCGGACTTGCCGCCGAGTTCGACGACCTCTTCCGGCACGCGGCCGATCTGGGCCTCAGCGTCGATGGCGTCGCCGCGATCGTCCTCGGCCGCGTCCTGGCAGGCCCTCTGGCCGAGTTCCTGTCCGGCGATACGCAAGCAGCGTTGGCATCGCTGCTGGGGCGCGCCGCCAAGGAAGCGGCGGACGCGCTGCTGGAGGTGGGGCGTCACGACATCGCGCTGGCACGCCTGACTCAAGAGCCTGTTGCACGCGAGGTGCTTCGCCAGCAACCCGACGGCCAAGCCTCGGAGCGCTTCGCGCGGATGGGAGAACTGCTCGAGCATCTCGAAGATGCAGTGCGCAGATCGGGAGAGCGCCTGCAGCACGAACGAGCCCGTCATGCCCACCGCGAAGGAGGGGCAATCGCGTAGCCGAGGGCCGGAAGGCTTACCCACGGCCGCGCGATCGGCGCCTCTCACGCAAGACTCATCCGGTCGAAGATTGCTGCCGTCAGATTTGCCGTCAGGCCCAAAGGCATCCGGTCGATGGATGCCGATTGATCTCGGTAAATTTTTCCTATGTCCAACAAAACTTAGACGAACTTTCCGACGGACTTCGATAGGCCGTGCCAGACGCCGGATCACTCCCACTCGATCGTCGCCGGCGGCTTGCTGCTGATGTCGTAGGTGACACGGTTGATGCCGCGCACTTCGTTGATGATGCGGCTGCTGACTTTCTTGAGCAGCGCGGCGGGCAGTTCGGCCCAGTCGGCGGTCATGAAGTCGGTGGTCTGCACGGCGCGCAGGGCCACGGCGTATTCGTAGGTGCGGGCGTCGCCCATCACGCCGACGCTCTTGACGGGCAGGAAGACGACAAAGGCCTGGCTGGTGAGCTCGTACCAGTTCTTGCCGCTGGCCGGATCGCGCGTGTTGCGCAGCTCCTCGATGAAGATGGCGTCGGCTCTCCTAGCCAAGTCGGCGTATTCCTTTTTGACCTCGCCCAGGATGCGCACCCCCAGGCCGGGACCGGGAAAAGGATGACGATGGACCATTTCGGGCGGCAGGCCCAGCGCCAGCCCCAGCTCGCGCACCTCGTCCTTGAACAGGTCGCGCAGGGGCTCCAGCAGTTCCAGACCAAGCTGCTCGGGCAGGCCGCCCACGTTGTGATGGCTTTTGATGACGGCCGCTTTCTTGCTTTGCGCGCCACCGGACTCGATCACGTCGGGGTAGATGGTGCCCTGGGCAAGGAACTTCACGGCGCCCCTGCTCGTCCCCTGCTGCATCAGCTGGCTGGCCTGTGCCTTGAACACCTCGACGAACTCGCGCCCGATGATCTTGCGTTTTTGTTCGGGCTCGCCCACGCCCTTGAGCTGAGCCAGAAACTGCGCGCTGGCATCGACGTGCACCACCCTGGCATGGAGCCGGCCGGCAAACATCTCCATGACCATCTCGGGCTCGCGCAGGCGCAACAGGCCGTGGTCGACGAAGACGCAGGTGAGTTGCTCGCCGATGGCGCGGTGGATGAGGGCCGCCGCCACGCTGGAATCGACCCCGCCCGACAGCCCCAGGATGACCGCGTCGCTGCCGACCTGGCGGCGGATGGCCTGCACGGCCTCTTCGACGTGGCTTTGCATGTCCCAGTCGGCGCGCGCGCCGCAGATTTCACGCACGAAACGGCCAAGCAGGGCCGCGCCCTGCACGGTGTGCGTGACCTCGGGGTGGAACTGCACGGCGTAGTAGCGGCGTGCCTCGTCGGCCATGCCGGCGATGGGGCAGCTGGGC